>JAHFUU010000135.1 GCA_023264915.1 Microthrixaceae bacterium
TGAAGTTGCTGACCCGACGGACCACGCGCTGCGGTGCTCCGTCCTCCTCGCCGAGCGTGTGCCCCGGCCCGTCGACGTCCCACCCGTCGGCGCCCCACCCGTCGACTTCCCACTCGTCGACGTCTCGGTGCTCGAGTTGGGCCTCTGGGACCCAGTAGTCGGGGGTCGTCGCATCGGGCGCCGCGTCGCCCCACGCCTCACCGATCGGCTCACCGGCTGGCGAGCCGTCGGGATCGCCGCGCACCTGCACCGCGCTCCGTGTGTCGCCCAGACGAGCGTGCCCCGCGGACTGCCTCACGGGGAAAGGCTACGCGTCCGCACTCCGTGCTCCCAGTGGGCCCCCGATCGAGGGGTGCCATCCTTCGATCAAGCCCTCTTCGGGCGACCGAGATGTAGTGGGGCTCGACGGGCTCTCGTTCGGCTCTCAAGAACTCCGCCCGACTCTCAAGAACCAGGGGTCAGGACAATCGCACCCGGCCATGAGATCGTCTGCGAGATTTTCCAAGCAGGAGGTTGACATTCGCTAATTCGCTTGATTTACTTAGCGGGCATCACGCAGCTGTTCACCCCCCACGGTCTCCCCCGAAGGTAGATCTGGCTGCATCCGACGAAACGCCCACCCCACACCGGAGAAGATCCATGTCAAAGGCCACCGAGAGGCTCACCGAGGTAGAAGACCAGGTCCTCGAGAGCATCAGCTCCACCCAGGAGCCCGTCATCACAGCTGTCAAGCGAGTTGTCGAGCTCACCGAGAGTCGCATCCCCGAGCTGAAGATCTCACTCAACGAGAACCTCCCCCAGATCAACGAGCTGGTCGACCTCCAGTTCGCCTTCGCCGAGAAGGTGCTGGCCAACCAGCACAAGTTCGTCAACGAGATCCTCAACGCCCTCAAGCCCGTGACCGAGAAGGTCGTCGAGGCGAAGCCGACGCCCAAGCCCAAAGCCGCCAAGGCCGCTTGAGCACACCTGTCAAGCTCTGGCCGGGCACCTGCGCACGGCGCTGAGCCCGCAAGCTCCCCCCATCGGCCGGGTGCGACCCGTTCGCTCCCGGTCTCCCCTACAGCCGACCTACGGACATGTCCCCCCGTGTCGTAGGTCTCCCAGGAGGGCCCTTCCCCCCAAGGGCCCTCCTGCCTTTTTCGGCGTGGATCAGCCCATCGGATGGACGGTCGCGCTCACCTCGTGGCATCGACGACGACGCCCCCGAGGACGCGACCGAAGATCGTCCGCCAACCCTCGGCATGCAGATCAAGTGAGCCGAGGAGGACCTCAGCCAGCTCGCGTGCCTCGGCTGCCTCGGGCAGCGCCAAGGTGGTCGCCGCCATCGACCTCGCGAGAGCAACAACCGCGCGCACCGTTCGGTCATCGGTCTCGTCGACCTGTGCCTGCAGATCAGCCAGCTCGTCTGCCACCGATGCGTCACCCCGCGAAGCGCGGGCCAGCAAGGCAGCGATCGATGCCGTCGCCCGGTCGCTGTAGGTCGTCCTGGGAGCACCGGTGACCCGGTTTGCCAGCTCCACGGCCTCGTCCAGATCGCCCCGAGCCGCCTTGGCCATTGCCAGCGCTGACAGGGCATATGACGACGGCATCCCGTCTGCATCTGGCGTGGCGGCGACCTCGAGCTCGGCGATCGCTCCATCCAGATCGTCCACCTGCAACCGTGCAAGGCCGCGGGCAACCACCATGTCGCGGATGCCGATGTGTGAAGGATCCAATTCGGTTCGATCCTTCTCGGGGAACGTCTCGAGGGCCTCGAACGCCAGGTAGGGAGCACCGATCTGGACCGCCGCGCTCGCCAGCGCCGCGGCAGCTGACTGCGCGAGCTCATCGACCACGTCGCCCTCCTGCACCGTCATCGCGGCGTGCAGCGAGGTGAGCCCCTCGGTGACCTTGCCCACAGACACAGAGCAGCGGCCGGCAGCCGCCAGGGACTGGCACTCGCCGAAACGGTCACCGATCGAGCGGAACGTGGCCAGCGCGTCCTCCGCGGCGACAAGTGCGGACTGTGCCCGCCCTGACCATTGCCGCACACTCGCGAGCAACAGCAGCATCATGCCCTCACCCCACCGGTCACCGCGCTCGCGAGCCTCGATCAGGACCTGCTCGGCCAGGTCGCCTGCCTCACGGAGCATCCCCTCGTGGAACTTGACGAATGCCAACAGCCCGAGAGCCCAGTTGAGCCCACCGCTGTCGGCAAGATCTGAGAACAGGTCGATCGAGGCCGTGATTCGCTGCTCGGCTTCGCCGGTCCGGCCCTTCACATAAGAGATCCACGCCAGGTTCTGGAGCGCCCATGCCTCTCCACGACGGTCGCTCAGCTCACGGTTGGCGTCGAGGGCAGCCGATATGGAGGCCTCGGCCTCGTCCAGCTGCCCGGAGAACAACAGGGTCAAGCCAATCAGACGCTCGGCATCGGCGACTCCCTTCAGATCGCCGACCCCCCTGAACTGCCTTGCGGCATCGACGAGGGTCTCAAGCGCGGCCACCAGATCGCCACCCTTCTGGTGCAGATCGCCCAAGACGAGCAGGCATCGGGCGCGCTCTGAAGGCCCCAGGCCCGCCGCAAGGGCCATGGCTTCCTCGATCCCCGCCAGTGCCTCTTCGCTGCGCCGGAGGTCGACCTCGGCGGCTGCGCGACCGAGCAGCAGCTCCAACCTGAGGCGATCGTCGTCGGGATCGACCAGATCGAGGGCTTGGCGGTAGAGGCGGGCCGCCACCGGCATGGCCTGGGCTATCTGGGCCCTGTTCGCAGCCTCTTGCAGCCAGCTGAGAGCATCCACCTCGATATCAGGTGGGACGCCTTCGACCGGCCCGAGATCACGGACGAGCTCTGCCGCCGCCGCGTAGTGAAACGAGATCACGTCGACCAGGCGGTCACTGGCCAGAGAGAGCTCATCGCCTGGTGCGCCGGCCTCGTCGGCCTCAGGCACCGGGCCCGAAGCAGTGCGAACCGCCGTGTGCTCCAGGAAGGTGGCGATCCCGCAGTGGCGCCTCGCCCGGGCCGCCTTGGTCAACACGTTGTAGGCGACCTCCCGGACGAGGTCGTTGCGGAACCGCCAGCGGTCACCGTAGAAGACGAGTATCTCGTCCTCGACGAGACGTTTCAGTGCCGGCTTCACGTCCTCGATGCCATGCATCCCGCGGCCCATCTGGGCGAGGGCCTCGACCGGGCCTGAACGGCCCCAGACCGCAGCGTCTTCGAGGGTGGCACGCTCAGAGGTGGACAGCGCGTCGATGCGCGCCGCCACCAGGCCGCGCAAGGTGTCGGGCAGGTGGTTGAGGAAGCCGGTCTCTGCCGCCTGGCCGGGACCGGTGCTCTCGCCGACCGGCGATCTCTCATGCTCGTCGGAGGCGACGAACGCGACCAGCTCTTCCAAGAAGAACGGGTTGCCTCCACTTCGGTCAAGCAGAGCCTCAGCGGCCGCGTCCTCGATGTCGCCCTGGTACAGGTATGACAACAGCTCCGCCGCGGATGCCCGATCCAGAGGATCCAGGTTGATGACGACCGTGTTGTGCCTGCCTGTCGGGCTGTTGAAGCGATCCTGCAGGTTCGGCCGCGCGGTAGCGATGAGAACGGCCGGGCTCCGGCTCAGCCGGTCGAGCAACGCTCCGAGTGTCTCGAGGACCACGTCGTCGGCCCAGTGCAGATCGCTCAGCACGACCACGACTGGCTGGCGGCGGGCTGAAGCCTCGATGAACCCGAGCAGCGATCGGACCGCTTCGTCCCGGGCCCTCTGCGGATCGATGTCGCGGAGAGAGACCTCGTGGCCCATCAGGTACAGGAGGCCGTTCGCGATCCTCTTGACCTCTGGTGATCGCGGTGGCTGGTCGAGCACGCCGCTGACGGCCTCGATGCACGCCGGCTCGGCAGCAGCAAGCGCCGTGTCAGCGGTGATGCCACACGCCTGCCTGAGAGCCTCAGCGATCGGCCACCACAGGTTCGCTTCACCGTAGGGCACGCACCGGCCCTCGTACACGACGGCACCCTGGTCGCAGCGGGCGTGCGCTGCCACCTCCTCGGCCAGCCGAGACTTGCCCACACCGGCTTCGCCGAGCAGCAGCAGCAAGTGGGCTCGCTGGCGATGGACCGCTGCGCGCACCGAGTCGTCGAGCACCGACAGCTCGGCGCCACGACCCACAAGAGGGGTCACCACGCGGCGCCGACGGTACCCCGGCGGCATCAGCGGTTCGACTGCCACCCACGCCGCCACAGGCTCCTCGCGGCCCTTGGCAGTGAGCCGGCCCAGCTCGCGGTACTCGATGGCGTCCTCGGTCGCTGCGTGGGTAGCGGGACCGACCACGACTGTCCCCGGTTCAGCTGCGACCTGAAGGCGTTGCGCGGTGTTGACCACGTCACCCATGGCCGTGTAATCACCTCCGGCGCGCAACGACCCCACGAGCACCTCCCCGGTGTTGACGCCGATCCGGACCCTTATCCCTGCACCCAGGTTCTGGGCGTGGGTCGCGACGGTCTGCTGCATGCGCAAAGCCGCACGCACTGCCCTGTCAGCGTCATCCTCGTGTGCCACCGGCGCACCGAACAACGCAAGTATCGCGTCACCGATGATCTTGTCGACCTTGCCTCCGAATGCGTTGATGTCGCTGACCAGCAACTCGAAGCAACTGTCGACGAGGTTCTTGACCTGCTCGGGATCGCGGGTCTCGGCCAGGGAGGTGAACCCGACCAGGTCCGCGAACAACACGGTGGCGACCCGGCGCTCGTCGCCACGACTCATCAGCTGGTGGCCACAAGAGGGGCAGAACCTCGAACCCTCCGAGACCACCCCTCCACACGCCGGGCAGGTCATGGCTCTCAGCATAGGTTCAGTCGCCTTGCATCCCGTCAGTGCCGTGACCTGTGTCCCTCAGCCGTGCATCCCGTCAGTGCCGTTTCCCTTCGCCTGCCCCGTCAGCGCCGTGTCCCCCAGCACGTGCCAGTGCCACATCACCCGAACCTGTGCTGTGAGGGTGTGCTGTGAGGGGTCCGGGCCTGAGCAGCAGCCCGATAGGTACATCGAGGTACCGAAGTACCCGGGGTGCGGCCCAGGGCCTGCCACGTCGATGAGGTGTCGATGCGGAGCCGCCCCGGTGGTCACCAAGGGGCGCTCGGGGGTCATTCCTCGGGCAATGCCTCGCGGAAGCGTCCTGCAGGGTTCCACAGCTCATCAGAGGCACCGAGCACCCGGGCGCTGGCTATCCAGAGGTCTGTCGCCAGGGCCAGTTGACCCTCCCTGACAGCCTCGGTTGCCACGTCCTCCAGCAGCTGGGCCATCGCATCGAGCCTCTCAACCAAGTCCTGTCTCACCAAGGTCGTCTCGTCCATCGCCATCTGCCCACTGCTTGTCGGTTGTGTCTGTCCCAAAAGCTAGAGATCCTCTCTCAAGTCAACCCCCGAGGTTCCTCAAGACTCGCTCAAGGTTTGCGCGGGCCCCCCCGGAAGCGGGACCTATGACCTAGTCCCGCAGTCCGTTGTGCCTACCTGGCGAGAACGCTCTCACAGCCGTTCGGCATCGGTCTGCCTGCCTGCCGGGTCGGCAGTAAGTAAGGTGATCGGACTCCAAGGCAGCTCCGACGCCTCCGGCGATCATCGAGGACACAGAGAATTGACCGCAACCAGCGCCCCACCATCGATGCCCCCGCCTTCGAGCTCGGAGGCCGCGGCACGCGCGTGGCATGCGTGGAAGGTCTACGGCAAGGGCGAGACTGCGGTCACCGCCCTCAACGACGTGAGCGTGGACTTCGAGCGCGGCCGCTTCAACGCCATCATGGGCCCATCCGGGTCGGGCAAGTCGACGCTCATGCACTGCATGGCGGGACTCGACTACCTGACCAGCGGCCAGGTGTTCATAGGTGACACGGACCTGAGCCGGCTCAGCGAGAAGCAGCTGACCACCTTGCGCCGAGACACGATCGGTTTCGTGTTCCAGGCCTTCAACCTCGTGCCCACGCTCACGGCCGCAGAGAACATCACCCTCCCGATGGATCTCGCCGGCCGCAAGCCCGACAAGGCGTTCGTCGACCAGGTCATCGAGACCGTCGGCCTGAGCGACCGCACCGGCCATCGCCCGAGCGAGCTGTCTGGTGGCCAGCAGCAACGGGTCGCTGTCGCTCGAGCTCTTGCCAGCCGTCCACAGATCATCTTCGCGGACGAGCCGACGGGCAACCTCGACTCGCGAGCTGGTGCCGAGATCCTCTCCTTCATGCGCACCGCCGTCGACGATCTCGGCCAGACGATCGTGATGGTCACCCACGACCCGGCCGCTGCGGGCTACTCGGACCGAGTGGTGTTCTTGAACGACGGTCAGATCTCTGACGAGATGCTCGACCCGACTGCCGAGAAGGTGCTCGACCGCATGAAGCAGCTCGACCGCTGACGATCGGTCGGCCGCGGGCTCTCAAGTTCCGCGCGGATGGCCAGCCTGATGCCGCACGACGTTCGCAGCGGCAGCCCGAGGATGCACCTCGGTGGCCTCGATCGGCGATGCCTGACCCTTGCGTGGTCATCACGCCTGACAACATGAGGCGGTGTCAGGGTCCCCCGAAGTGGTCACGAGCAGATGCTGAAGGTGGTGGCGCGCGGCCTTCGCGCCCATCTGATGCGACTCATCCTCACAGGACTCGTGGTCGTGATGGGCGTTGCGTTCGTGTGCGGATCCCAGCTGCTGTCTGACACCGTGAAACAGGGCTTCGACGAGGTCTTCAGCTCGCGCTATGAGAGCACCGACGTCGTCGTGCGCTCCTCTGACAGCGTGTTCACCTTCAGCGGCCAGCAACGTGGGCCCGTCGGTGAGGACATCTTGTCGTCGGTTCGGCACGCTCCCGGGGTCGGTTCGGCCGAAG
>JAHFUU010000136.1 GCA_023264915.1 Microthrixaceae bacterium
CAAGGTCCCGGTCAAGGCTTTGGAAGTTCCGACCGCGTCGGCGCTTCCGATGCCCCGGCCGAGAACCTCCTTGACTCGGAACCCTCCGAAGCTGCCCCCTGACGCAGAGGACACGGTCTGGTCGACCTTCCAAGTGCCCGATCCGGCCGCACTACCCGGAGCGATACCGGTCGTGCCGGTCGAGCCCCCCTGGATGCCCTGTGAAGCGCTCGACAAGGTCGGCGGTGGCGGGCTCGTGTCTCTGAGCAGGAAGTACCAGACCCCGACCCCTCCAGCCACTGCAACGGCCACCAACACCGCGAGGACCACGAGCGGCCGAGAACGATCTCTTGACGGAGAACCAGACATGGGCTCCATTCTCACAGGCTTCTCGGGATTCCCCCCTTGATGGCTTTGGATTTCCCCGGGCACCCAACGCGCGCGGTACTCGCATCTTCGGGCCTTCCCGCGCGGCTGAGCGGTGGCCACGCCGTTCGCTGAACCAGAGAGATCGCCCACGGCGAACTCGAGAGCTGCTGGAGCTCTTCATAACCTTGACGGACGAGGTCGGCCGTATCACCATCGTTTGGCACGACGCATGCCCACCTTGGCGGCGCGCTGGGGAGGATCTCCACAACCCGAGGAGTCACCGATGGACCAACGGCTTGCCCAGATCGTGGCCAATCTCACCGAAGAGGTGAGCCGGCTGCGCGACGAGGTTTCGCTGCTGCGGGCACAGCAGGCACAGGCGGCAACCCAGACGGCGGTGCCGTCAGTTGACCGTCGCGGGCCAGGCGGCAACGTCCTGGTCGGCCAGGACCACGAATTCACATCCGCCGTCAGGCGAGCACCAGACGGGGCGGCAGTCGCTCACGCGTCCGCGGCGCCGAACCGTCGGGTAATTCTTGGCGCGGGGGCCTCGGCAGTTGCCGGGGCGGTGGCCGGCACGACTTCGAGCCTCCTTGCCGCACCCACCACGGTGCTGGCCGCCAACGGTGACGCGCTCACCTGTGGGCAGACCAAGACGGCGTCTGCCTCGACCGAGCTTCGCTACAACGGCGGTGCCCAAGTCGACTGGAACCTCTTCACGGTCCAAGACACCGCGAACGCTCAGACCAACTACCCCTCGGCGATCTGTGCCATGGCGACCTCTGACGTCTCGTTCGGTGTGCAGGGCTACTCGAGCGTGTCCGCAGCAGCAGGCGTCCTCGCATACGGAGCCTCAGGGTCCTATGGCTTGTTCGCACGCGGTGGCCGGGCCAACGTGTTGTTGCACAACGCGGGTACGAGGCCGACTGGCCGCGCAGACTCCCACGAGTCCGGTGAGCTCGTGGCCACATCCTCCGGAGAGCTGTGGTACTGCACCACGGGTGGCTCGCCGGGTAGCTGGCGGCAGGTCTGTGGCACAGCAACCACCGGCGCTCTCCAGCTCTTGGACCAGTCGATCAGGGTCTATGACTCACGCGCCGGGCTGGCACCTCTCGGTGTCGTCAAGGGCAAGCTCAACGGCGCTGAGCGCTCCATCGACTGCCTGTTCGGCGGCGATGGCGCCGAAGACAACTCACAGGCCGTGCTTGTGAACGTCACAGTGGTGAACACGTCTGCCAACGGATGGTTGGCGATGTTCCGCAATGGGGACGTGTGGCCCGGCACATCGACGATCAACTGGTTCCAGAGCAACAGCGTCGTAGCGAACCTGGCGGTGGTCCCTTGCAGCATCCAGGCAATGATCCGCGCAAAGGTCCCCGCGGGTACCTCGACTGACTTCGTGGTGGACCTGATCGGCTTCTACCGGTAGAGAGTCCGCAAACGCCGCAACTCGCGGATCCGCAAGCGCCTAAAGAGGTATTGGAGTGGTGGGGCTACCACCTTCGAGGATGGTCTCGACCCGCGTCCGGATCCAGGGCTGGGTCTCTGGGTGGGTGAGGATGTAGAAGCGCTCCTCCATCACCGCATCGGCAACTGCGTCGCCGATGACGGACGGCTCTATCCCGGACTCGACGAAAGCCTTGAACAACTCCCAGTTGGCTTCCCACTCAGGGAAGTCCGCCAGGGCTGCCTCGACATCGCTCGGTGCGTTTCGCTCTGACTCGTGGATTCGGGTACGTACGAAGGCGGGACAGAGGACGGACACTCCGACGTCGGCCCCGGCCATGGCCAGATCTTGTTGCAGAGTCTCCGAGACGGTCACCACGGCGTGCTTGGAAGCGTTGTAGGGACCGATGCCCGGGGCCGAGACCAGGCCGGCAGCGGATGCGGTGTTGACAACGTGACCCTCTCCCTGGTCGATGAGGTACGGCACGAACGTGTGGATGCCATGTATCACCCCGAAGAAGTTCACGTTCATGACCCAGCGCCACATCTCCAGCGGGATGGTCCACAGCGGTCCGCCCGCTGCCACACCGGCGTTGTTGCACACGACATGAACGGCGCCGAACGCGTCCAAGGCCGTGTCGCGCAGGGCGTCCACAGAGGCGGGGTCGGTGACGTCGCACTCGACGCCTGTAACCTCTGCACCTCCGTCGCGGAACCGGTCCACCGTCTCGCCCAGCACCGCGACCTCGATGTCGGCGAGCACGAGCTTCATGCCCTCGTCCGCGAAGCGAGTCGCCATTGCCAAACCGAGACCGGCCGCTCCACCGGTGATGACGGCGACCTTGCCCTTCAAGTCCTTCATCTGAACCCCCCTGTGGCGTGAGCCCGTCAATGGTCCGCCAACCCTAGCGGGGCTCCGCCCCGGCCCGACGAGTCATGTGATCGGGATGGGATCGTCGGCCCCTCATCTGTTGGGGCGCCGTCGGCGCTCACACCTGGTTCCGTGCGAACGCCCGCTCGCTGCCGCTCACGGTTCGCACGGGCAAGCCCGAAGATGCGACCGGGGTGACCGATGACCTATGGTGCATCTGTAGCGAGCGTTACATACTTAGCCAGCCAGCACCGACGCTTCATCGAGGCAGGGGGAACACGTGGTGAGAGCCGACCAGATCACAGCCGCACAAGGCGGAGCCCGAAAAGCCGAGTCGAGGGACCGGATACTTGACGTCGCGTCCTCGTTGATGGCCGAAAGGGGCTATCCAGGCACATCGATCGGTGCGATCTGCCGGGAGGTCGACCTTGCACCGACCGCGATCTACTGGCACTTCGGGTCAAAGGAGGGTCTGCTCGGGGCAGTCATCGAGCGGGCATTGGACAGCTGGTATGCGGAGCTTGACCAGGCCGTGTCACGGATGGGCGGGCACTTCGAGTCCTTCGCGGCCGTCATGGCCGACACCTACCGCAATCGCCCAGAGCCCCTGCGGTTGCTGCTTCGCATGGGGCTCGACCGCCATCACACCGAGCCGGACGTTCACGAGACAGTCCAGCGCATGCGCGCCAGGGCGCTTGACCTGCTAGCCGGGGCGATCGCCCGTGCCGTTCCGCTGGGAACCGGTGAAGTCCCGGGCGACGTGCACAAGGTGCTGGCTCGACACCTGCTCATACAGCTCGACGGCATCTTCCTGGTCGGTGCGATCGATGACCGAGAGGACCTCTTCGAGGAGCTGTTCGAGATGATGGGCACGAGCGTCCTGGCTGTCGGGCAAAGGCTCCTGACACAAGCGGGGCGGGGAGACTCGTCAGCCAGCTCCCTCGACCTCGAGGCCCCGATAGTCCATCGCCCCGAGGTACCGACGGCCTCGGTCCAACCTGAGGACGGCGCGCCATGACAACCCTCTCCCACCCACAGATCGCCGATCCGGCCAGTGACCTCCTCGCGTCGATCGACGGCGTCACCGTCACGCGGCGACGAGCCCAGACGGCTGGCTCTGGTCGATCACCCTCCGGTCGCATTCAGGTCGTCGAGCCGCCAAGCCCGGAATCGGTGGCTGAGATCGTCACGGTTGCCGGTGCCAACCGAATCGGGCTGACCCCGCGATCCTCCACCGGTGACGCCCGCTTTGGGCGCAGCAATCCTCGGAAGGGGGCGTTCGCAATCGACCTGTCAGGACTCGATCGCGTCCTTCGCCTCGATGCTCGAGAGAGGGTCGTCATCCTCGAGCCGGGAGTCAGCTACCGGACCCTCGACGGGATGCTCCAAGAGGAAGGGCTGCGAGTCAACCACCCCTTGCTTCCGCCGTCTGGCAAGTCCGTTCTGGCCTCCGTGCTCGACAGGGAGCCTCCGCTCATCCCCAAGTACCACTGGGACTTCACCGATCCACTGCTGTGCTGTGAGGTCATCTTCGGCACCGGCGACATGTTCCGTACGGGCAGCGCCGCGTGGTCAAAGAGCCTGGAGGCCCAATGGGAAGCGGGCATGTTCCAAAAGAACCCTCTCGGTCCGGCCCAGACCGACCTGGCCAAGATCGTCCAGGGGGCACAGGGTTCGATGGGCATCGCTGTGTGGGCTTCGGTCCGCCTCGAGCGCAGACCCGAGATCCAACGACTGTTCACGGCTAGGTCACAAGACCTCCGCCAGCTCGCCGGCCTGATAGCAGACATGACGAGGCGCCGGCTGGGTGACGAGATCGTCATAGCCGACCGTCCGATGCTCTCGGCGTTGGGCAAGGCGCTGAAGGCGAGCCCGCCACCAGGCTCCCAGCGTTGGACGTTGCTGAGCGTGGTGGGAAGCCTTCCCGTGCGGCCCGAGCAATCTGTTGCCTGCCAGGTCGACGAGCTGCGCGATCTCGCCCGCCACCACGGCCTGATCCTCGATGAGGTCGCCATAGGTGAGCCGGAGGACTTCGCCACGCGAGCCTTTGGCGTGTGGGGCGAGCCCGGCTTCTGGAAGCACCACATCGCGGGCGCCTCTTCGGAGATCAGCTTCATCACCACCATCGATCGGGCTGGGCCGCTGGCTGGTACGGCCGTTGACACCTGGCGTGCTGTCGGCGTCGATCCCGAGATGGTCGCCACCATGATCCAGCCCATCGACCAGGGCCGGTGCTGCCACGTCGAGATCACCGCCTTCGGGGACCCCGACGGGGCCGGGGTCGTCGAGTCATCGCTGGCCGACCTCGCAGAGGTACTCGCCCGCGATGGTGCGTTCTTCTCGAGGCCCCACGGGGCTGTCGCCGCGGCGGCCTACCGCCGCTGCCCCGACACCGTTGGCGCCCTCAGGACCGTCAAGTCGATCCTCGATCCGGCAGGCGTCCTGTCGCCAGGAGCGCTCTGGGCGGACACGGCTGGCGATCCCAATCCGGTGACCTCAGGGAGGGAACGATGACCCCAGCAGAGATCCCTGTCGAGCTGTCAGCCGCTACCGCTGACCTGGAGGCGTTCCGGCCGGACATGGAAGGTTGCTCACGATGCTCATGCTGCAAATGGGTGCCGCTGAACCAGGTTCGCAGCCAGCGATTCTCCCAAGTGTGCCCCTCGATCTCCTACCACGACTTCCACGCCTACTCCGGATCCGGCAAGCTCAACGTCTCACTGTCGATCCTCGACGGCCGCACCGATCTGGATGAGGCCGCGGCGGAGATCTTCTACTCCTGCACGATGTGCGGTGCCTGTGAGGTCAGCTGCAAGGTCTACCGCAACGACATCGACCTGATGTCCGTCCTCAACGAGGCTCGCGCCAGAGCTGTGGAGACGGGGCATGCCCGGCTTGCCCACCTGGTCATGGTCGAGCAGATGGAGGCCGAGAACAACGTCTTCGGCGAGCCCCAAGCCGACCGGGCCGACTGGGAGGAGGCCACCAGGCACCTGCCTCTTGTTGACGCGAACACCGAACAGGTGGACGTGTTGTTCCATGTGGGATGCCGGTATGCCTATGACCGGTCCCAGTGGGGCGACCTGCGAGACGCACTTGAGGTGCTCGTTGCCACCGGGATGCGGATCGGCACCTCTCGAGCCGCTGAGTCATGTTGTGGCTTCAGGGCATACGAGACCGGCTTCAAGAACGAGCTCACCAAGTTCGCCGATGACATGGCCAACCGCGTTCGGACAAGCGGGGCGAAGATGGTCGCTGTCGCTTGCGCTGACTGCTTCGGTGCGTTCAACCACCTGTACACCAAGGCGGGAACTCCTCTGGGCGTCCCGGTCCGCCACGTGGTCGAGATCGCGGCCGGGTTGGTCGCTGACGGGCGCCTGCGGCCGGTGGCCCGGCCGAGCCAGCCGGTCCTGAGCCAGCCGGTCCTGAGCCAGCCGGTCCGAAGGATCACCTATCACGACCCGTGCTACCTGGGTCGGCGAGGCCAGGAGTTCAACGGGTGGTGGGATCCAGGCACGGACGGCAACAAGCTCGATCGCCCAGACGACGTGCGACGTCGCGGCGACGGGGGCCGATATGACGAGCCGCGGGCCGTCCTCGATGCCTTGCCCGGCATCGAGCTCGTCGAGATGGAACGCATCCGCGAGTTCTCGTGGTGCTGCGGAGCCGGCGGTGGTTGCCTCGAAGCTGCACCCGAGCTGAGCGAGGCCTCCGCACGAGAGCGACTCGAAGAGGCTTTCGCCACCGGAGCTGACGCGCTGGCCACTTCTTGCCCATGGTGCGTCCACAACTTCCGGTCGGCCCTCGATGGCATGCACGCCGAAGGTGACACCAGGTCGATCGAGATCGTGACGCTGCCCGCGCTTGTCGCCGAGTCGATCGCCGGCGGCAAGACCGAGATCATGGGCGAGACACTGCCAGAGGTGACGCTGTGACGAAGACGATCGGTGCACCAATCACAACCGAGGCCCTGGAGGACCTGCGACACGCTGTCGGCGAGCGATGGGTGTCTGACGACCCGCACATCCTGGATTCATATGCCGCGCAGCCCTTTCACAAGGTTGAGCCCGGAGTGTGGATCCATCGTCCCGTGGCGGTCGTCATGCCTTCCGACGCGCCGGAGGTGCAGTCCGTCGTGGCAGTGTGCGGCGC
>JAHFUU010000137.1 GCA_023264915.1 Microthrixaceae bacterium
CTGTCGGTCATGGCCACCCAGGGGATCGGTCCGATGTGCCCGCCGTGACCGCCGGTGTCGTCGCCGGCGGCGTCATGGGCTTGATGAGCTGCTGAGGCCCGTCCCGCTTGCATCAGGAAGGAGTCATACTCCTGCGGGCTCAGGTCTACCAGAGCAGTGACGACAGCGGCAGCGTCGAGCTCGCTGTCAGACCCGATCCGGGACAGGATCGGATCGAGCTTGGTCGAACCACGGCCCCCGAGTGGATCTGGCCTGGCCGTCGTGGTCGGTTCGGTCGCGGCTCCAGCCTGCCCAGCGATGTGGCTGTGTGCGTGGCCGTCGCCTGCGGGTGATGCTGGGCTGGCACCTGTTAGGTCTGCGCGGTTGATCGTGTCTATGCCTGCGATGCCGGTCTCGATCCAGTAGGACTTCGGGTTGAGCGCCTTGTCACAACGCTGGTTCTCGATAGCGGCCGAGCTGGACGCGGATTGAACGGCTTGGGATTGGCCGTGGGAGTGCTGGGCCGTTTCGGGAGATACCGCAACCAAACCCGAGACGACGAGTGCGCCGACCGGGATGATCGACGCGAGGACGAGGCCTGCCGGAGGGAGGTCGGCAAGAAGGCGCGGGCGCACGAGGCAGATGAACGCGCACAGGACCGCAAGCCCTTCCAGGGTCACTGTTGCCAGGTCGATCGTGCCGACAGCCTCGGCTTGACCCGCATGGGCTCCAATCGGGAGTCCAGCAGTCCGGCTGTACCCCCACACTCCGATGAAGGCGAGGTTGACAGGGATCGCCGTTGCCAGCGCCGGCCTCGATGGGCGGACCAGGATCGCTACCGCCAGCAGTATCTGGAACCATCCTGCGATCGCGAAGCCAGCCGCTTCAGCTGTAGAGCTGGAGGCGTGGACCGGAGCCATGACCAGGTGGATGACTCCAGCACTCGCGGAGAACGCTGCGAAGCAGGTGCCGAGGAGGGTGCTCAGGTCCATGCGACTGGCCCCATCCGGTGAGCCGGATCGTTCGGGCTTGATGCCAGGCTCGGTCAGTGCTGCCATGGTGACCCCCCTCGATGACCGATTCGGGTAGTTGAACCCTCCTCGTTTGAGCATCGGCCGTGAATCAGGTCACTGCCGGTGCCGGGCTCTGAAACCTCCCATTGACATCTGGTATTCCCCGGGATCGAACACCGAGCGGGCTCCGCTCCCCACGAGTCATGTGATCGGGATGGGATCGCCAGCCCCTCATCTCTTGGGGTGCCGAAGGGCGCTCGCAAGTGGTCCGTGCGAACCGGGCGGCGCTGCCGCGGGCAACGAAGGCCGGACGACTCCGCCACGCAGAGAGGTGCAGGGGTCGCCGTCCGCGGCATCTGGGTATCCCAGTGGGCCAAAAGCTCCAGTCCGGCAAGACACAACGATTCGACTGGCCCATGGCGACGCAGCCCGTGGATCCATACGTTCAATGCGAACGAAACTGCTCTCGGACGCGAGGCGACCGAACCGGGGGGCAGCCAGCTCGCTGCATGCAACCCCTCTTTGCGGAAGGGCATTCCCACCTTGTGCCCTGGCCTCTAGAACCGGTGAGCCATCTCACATCAACGGAGGTTGCGGTGCCGCTCTTTGGCCGGAAGAAGGACGTCGGGAAGACCCTTGCCGAGGTGCAGGCAGAAGAGCTTGCCCGAGAGGTGCACCTGGTCGACGAGATCCGACGGCACATGTCGCCTGGCGAGGAGCTCGTGCTGGGAGGCCCCTCGAGGTGCCCCCGATGCGGGACCCTCGGCTTCGTCGAGAGCGTCAACCACCAACGGGGCAACTGCTTCAACTTCTGTCACGGCTGCCGCAACCGTTGGGTGGTCACCAAGAGAGCCATCGAGGAGTCGATGAAGTACCCCATCGACACCACCATCGACACCACCGCTGCACGGCAGCGGGCATCGGCAACCTCGAACCCGTGGTCAGATGACGGCTTCGTCGAGCTCGGCGACGGCCTGGCCATAGAAGCGACGCCAGCCATCGAGAGCCAGCTTGCGGCCAAGCTCGATCCCTGGAAGGTGCGACCCCCAGCACGCACCGACAGCGGGACATCGTCCAGAAGCTGACCTGAACCTGATGTGACGGCGCCTGTTGCACTGTCCTGAACCTGAACCGAAGCTGATCCCGCCTCGCTTCGAAGGGCTCGTCGAGCGCGCAGGCCGGTACGCTCCGCGGTTTGGCGACTGAACCTGGCTAGCCTGACAATCGTGTCGGGACCTTTGACACTTCTGAGCTGCGGCGGCGGCCACGTCGACGGCTATGTGCATCCTGATTTCAGCGCGGTCGCCGGCGCGTTCCGCCAGCAGATGAGGCGCACCAGTGGTGGGGCCGCCGTGGCGGTCTACCAGCACGGCGAGCTGGTGGTGGACCTGTGGGGCGGCACGCGCAACGATGAGGGCGATCCGTGGCAGCGCGACACGATGGCCATGTGCTTCTCGACGACCAAGGGCCTGACCTCGACAGCGCTGCACCTGCTAGCTGACCGTGGACTGGTTGACTACCGGGCGCCTGTGGCCTCCTACTGGCCCGAGTTCGCCGTTGCCGGCAAGGACAAGGTCACCGTTGCGCACCTGCTGACCCACTCCGCGGGCATGCACAGGATCCGGTCGGTCATCGACAACGCCGACCGGATGCTGGATTGGGACTACATGGTCGACAGCCTTGCCAAGTCAGAGCCCGCCTACAGAGCCGGCACCAACACCGGCTACCACGCGCTCACGTACGGATGGCTCGTGGGCGAGATCGTGCGCAGGGTCTCGGGCAAGCCTCTGGACCGGTTCGTCCAGGATGAGATAGCGAGACCGCTCGACGCTGACGGCTTGTTCTTGGGGTGTCCCCCAGAGCACCGCCATCGCGTGGCACCGCTGCGCCCGATGGGTCGGGTCATGGTGGGGCCGCGCCCGCTTCGGGTGATGCAGCGCCAGATCGGCGAGCAAGTCGGGCGCGCTTTGTCGATCGTGCACTCACCGCTCAATCCCCGCCGGATGATCAATGCTCTGGTGCCGCGTGGCATCGAGGACGTGCTGTTCACCGGTGACGCGATGGACGCGCCGATCCCCGCAGCCAACGGCTTCTTCACCGCTCGCTCTCTGGCCAAGATGTACGCAATGATCGCAGGGCAGGGGGTCGTGGACGGCGCGCGCCTTCTGTCTCCTGACACCGTCGAGCAGATGGGCCGCATCCGTGTGTGGCGGCGGGACCTCGTGCTGGTGATACCGATGCGTTGGCGCCTCGGGTATCACCTGGTGGCAACCACCAGGGGCCTGGTGCCCGATGCGTTCGGCCATTTCGGGTTCGGTGGGTCCGGCGGATGGGCCGACCCCACCCGTGACATCTCGGTGGCGATGGTGTGCAACCGGGGAGCCGGGAGTCCTGTCGGGGACCTGAGGCTTCTCCAGCTCGGTACGGCCGTGATGTCTGCCGCCTCGGGCCGCACGCGCGACCGCGTGGCCGCCTGAGGCACGCCGCCTCACTCGTGGCGGAGCTCGACTGCCAGCTCGGTGCCGGGATCGGGAGGGAGCCAGGTGAGGCTGTCGATGACGACCTCTTCGATGGTGCCCGTGAACGGGAACGGCGGCTCGTAGTCCTCTGAGACCGGGAACCCGCTGTCACGGCCGATGAGGAGTCCGGCACCACCTATCTGCCAGCGGAAGGGCAGGTCGCGAGGCACGCGTACGATCTCACTCGCCCGCGCTCCGTCGACGCCGATCGCCATCGGTCCTCCTCCGGTGCCTTCCCTCCGGTACTCGGCGACGATGAGGTGGGGCCCCGGCTCCAGGCGTTCGCTTGAAGAGGCCGAGACCGGGTCACCGAAGAGGTTGATCGTGAGCACGGGCCGGCCTTCGCTCACGTAGAGCGCGAATCCGTTGCTCCAGTCCCCGAGCGCCGCCAGCACCCCTTCAACTGGTTCGGGCTCGGCTCCGGGCTCCGAAGCCGCTCCGGGATCAGAACCCGCTCCGGGCACATCTGGAACCGTGACCTTGGCACGGATGCGGAATCCACCCCCGAGCGCCGGCAGGACGTCTTCTTGGATGAATCCCCCTCCTGGCACGAACCTCCCCGAGACGCGCAGATCGTGCGGGGACGGCTCGAGGGCGCTGATGCGCAAGATCAAAGAGTCATCGAGGGGCAAGACGTTGTTGCGACCGGCCTCTGCCCACCACATCTCGACGAGTTGCCGGCAGAGCTCAGGCTTGGCGTCGGAGAGGTCGTTGGCTTCGCTGAAGTCGGTGCGCAGGTCATAGAGGCACCAGTGGTCGGTGTCGAAGTTGCGGCTGCCCTCCATGAGCTCGCGTTCGGCGGACATCTGGTTGCCTACGTGGTTGGTGACCGCCTTGTACCCGCGGTGGTAGATCGCGCGGCTGCCGAGCATCTCGAAGTACTGCGTCTCACGAGGTGACCGAGCTGCCGGGTCGTGCATGGTCGGAACCAAGCTGGCACCGTCGACCGGCTGCTGGGGAACGCCGTCCACGATCGAGAGTGCCTCGATGCCTGTGGCGTCCAGGATCGTGGAGAACACGTCCACCGCGTGGCAGAACTGGGGCCGTACCTCGCCGGCGTCCTCGGGCGTGATGCAGCGCGGGTAGCGCACGATCAAAGGGGTGCGGACTCCGCCCAGCCACGTGTAGCGCTTCCAGAGCTTGAAAGGCGTGTTGCCTGCCCAGGCCCACGGCCAGGCGTAGTGGTTGTACGCGCGGTGCCCACCCAGCTCGTCAAGGCGCGCCAGCAGGTCCTCTATGTCATCGGCGATGTCATGGGTGAACCGGTGCTCGTTGAAGGAGCCCCTGGGGCCACCCTCAGCCGACGTGCCGTTGTCAGAGAGGAGCAGCACGAGGGTGTCGTCGAGGCTGCCGATGCTCTCCAAGAAGGCGAGAACCCGGCCGATCTGGGCGTCGGCGTGGCTCAAGAAGCCGGCGAAGACCTCCATCATCCGCGCGTACACGAGGCGCGCGTCGGGGGTTGCGGCATCCCACGCCTCGACCCAGCTCGGGCGTTCGGTCAGCGCGGTCCCCTCGGGGACGACACCTGAGGCGAGCTGGCGCGCGAACAGCTCCTGGCGCCACCGGTCCCAGCCCAGGTCGAACCGTCCCCGGTACCGGTCGATCCACTCGCGGGGCGCCTGATGCGGAGCGTGCATGGCCCCGGTTGCGAAGTAGCAGAAGAACGGCTTGTTGGGTGTGGCCTGCTTCTGGTCCTGGATCATCCGGATCGCGGCGTCAGCCAGATCCTCGGTCAAGTGATAGCCCTGGTCCGGGGTGCGCGGAGGGTCGATGAACTGGTTGTCGCGGACCAGCGCGGGTGTCCACTGGTTGGTGTCACCCGCGAGGAAGCCGTAGTGGCGCTCGAATCCCAGCCCGAGGGGCCAGAGCTCGAATGGCCCTGACGCGGACTGCTCCCATCGGGGGGTGAGATGCCACTTGCCGACTGCCATCGTCGAGTAGCCGGCATCCCGCAGGATCCGGGGAAGAGCTGCGGCCGAGCGTGGGATCCGGCCCGTGTAGCCGGGGAAGCCCATCGGGATGTCGGTCAGGAAGCCCATCCCGACCGAATGATGGTTGCGTCCGGTCAACAGGCATGCCCGGGTGGGCGAGCAAAGGGCAGTGACATGGAAGCTGCGGTATCTCAGCCCGTCTGCGGCCAGTCGGTCGACGTTGGGCGTGTCGATGTCGGACCCGAAGCACCCCAGCTGCCCGTATCCGAGGTCGTCGAGGACGATGAGCAAGACGTTGGGTGCCCCAGGTGGCGGTTTGGGCGACGAGGTGAAGGCGGGCGTCGAGTCCGCGATCGTTCTTCCCAGGATCGCCGATCCGTCTGTCATGGTGTTCCCCCACCTCTGGTTGCGGTTCTGGCCACAGGATCAACAACCTCGCACTGTCCCGTTCTGGCGTCAACCAGCACGCCGTGTCGGGCCGTAGACGGATACGTGCTGCCGCGCTGACTCGGGGTGGAACGGCGAGCCGTCATAGCTCAGCCAGCGGTGCTCGAGATGAAGGCCCGCATGTGCAGCGAGATCGTCGAGCTGGGAAGGGGACTGGTAATGGACCTGCCACGGCCGCAACTTGGTGCCAGCCTCGGTCATCTCCACGTACTGGCCCATGATGGTCTGGCGTGCCTCGTCGATGACCGCGGCGCTCAGCACCAAGCGGTCAGCGGTAAGGCTTCGCACCGTGACCCGTTCGGAGTGGTCAACGACGAGATCGGGAACGAACGCCTCGACGACCAGCCACCCGCTGTCGCCGAGGCAGGCGGCGGCCCGCTCCAGGCATCTGGCCTGGACCTCATCTGTCGGCAGGTTGAAGAAGGTGTTGTAGGCCGCATAGATGACATCGACCTCCACGGCTTCGGGACGCTCGAGCGGCCGCAGCGGCAGGGGAACCTCGGCCATGTCGCCGAGTTGCACGGCGAGAGAGCTTGCCCCAGGTTTGGCCGACAGAACCTGCAACATCGACTGCGAGCTGTCGATCCCTCGCACGTCAAGGCCCCGAGCTGCCAGCGGAAGGGCGACCCGGCCCGTGCCGATTCCCAGCTCGATCAGGCACGGGGTTCCGTCGTTTGGAGATCGACGGGATGCTGCCTCACGCGCGAGCTGTTCGAGCCTGTCGAGGCATGCCTCGATGTCGCCGTGCTGATCGAACCAGTCCTCGTAGACGTCAGCGAACCTCTCGCCGTAGGTGGTGTGGTCATAGCCTTCCATCGCGGCAAGTCTGCCTTTGCCACAATGGTGCAGCACCTTCGGCCCCTTCTGATGGCAGGCATCCTTGAGCACCCCTGATCCGCCCAACCCGACCAG
>JAHFUU010000138.1:0-2517 GCA_023264915.1 Microthrixaceae bacterium
CCCCCCTCGATGGAGGAGGCCTGGAGGATGGTGTGGCGCATCGGCAGCCTCCGCCGCATCTTCTACGCGATGCCCTTCCTCGCCGTCGCCCTCGTGGGCTTTGGCTACCTCGCGAACCTGTTGTACGCAGAGGAGTTCGGTCTCACCGCTTCCGAGCGCGGGTTCTTCGAGGGCATCGCAGAGCCGGCCGCGCTGGTCGGCCTCGCTGTCAGCGCGGTCGCGGGAACCCAGCTGCTCAGGCGGGGGCCCTCGTTCGTCATCCGCTTCGTGGCGGTCATAGCCGTGTTCGCCTCTGCCATGGCGGCCGGGTTCGCCCTGGCTCCGACGGTCTGGTTGACCGTGCTGTTCAGGATCGGCATCTCGATATCTCTCGCAGCGGTCATGCCGAGCGTGTTCGCGGCACTCTCCCTGGCGATCCCCGCTCGGGCCAGAGCGTCGGGCTTCTCGATGGCTGTCATCTTCGTGATCCCGGGAATGCTCGTGCTGCCGGTCGCCGGCTGGATAAGCGACAGCTGGGGCATCCGGTGGGGCATGTTGATGATGACCCCTGTGTTCGTTCTGGCGGGCTTCATCGTCAGCTCGGCGCACAAGCACATCGACAACGACATCCGCAACGTCTGGACGGCGACGGCGGCGCGCAGCGAGCTGCTGGCCGAGCGACGGCAGGGAACGATCAAGCAGCTGCTGGTGCGCGGCCTGGACGTGAGCTACGGCGACGTGCAGATCCTGTTCAACGTGGACTTCGAGGTCGACCAGGGATCGATCATCGCCCTGCTGGGGACCAACGGCGCCGGCAAGTCCACGCTGCTGAAGGCCATCACCGGGGTGGTGCAGCCGAGCAACGGGGCGGTCATCTTCGACGGGCGCGACGTCACCGACGCGCCTCCCCATGAGATCGCGGCCCTGGGCATCGCGATGGTCCCCGGCGGGCAGGGTGTGTTCCCCACGCTCACAGTGCGAGAGAACCTCAAGGTCGCGTCGTGGCTGGAGAAGGATCGGTCCCGCGGCCGCCAGCGGCTCGCCGCCGTGCAGGAGATGTTCCCCATCCTCACCGAGCGGATGGATGACGCGGCGGCGAACCTCTCAGGTGGCCAGCAGCAGATGCTGGGCCTGTCGATGGCCTTCCTGTCTGAGCCCAAGATGCTGGTGATAGACGAGCTGTCACTCGGGCTGGCACCGGTGGTGGTCGAGCAGCTGCTCGCGATCGTGCGGGCCATCCGTGACCAGGGCACGACGATAATCCTTGTCGAGCAAAGCGTCAATGTAGCATTGACGCTCGCCGAGACCGCCTACTTCATGGAGAAGGGCGAGATCCGTTTCCACGGCCCCACCAAGGAGCTCCTGGAACGTCCCGACGTGCTGCGCTCGGTGTTCCTGGAGGGGGCCTCCAAGGGCATGTCGGTCGCTGCACGCGCGGATGCGGTGCCAGCGCAAGAGGTCGCCGGCCCGGATGACCAGGCGGCAAACCTGCCGAGCACCGGTGGCGCCATCGGTCGCGGCAACGTCGGATCTGACGCGGGGGGTCACGACCGAGGGGGCTCCGGCCCGGCAGGAGCCGGAAGCCCCCTCGATGCCTTCCTCGCTCCCGCGGCCCCGCGGGTCACCGAGCCCGAGCGGGCAGACCAGCCCGCACCCGCCCCCGCGGACTTGGGCCCCGTCTCCACCGCCGAGCCCGACGGGAGATCGCCGACGTCGGTCCGAGCCTCGATGCTGCCCGATGGGATGGCAGAGGGTCTGTCGGTGCACGGCCTGTCAGTTCGATTCGGCGGGATCAGAGCCGTCGACAACGTGACCATGTCAGTCGGGCAGGGTGAGATCGTCGGGATCATCGGCCCCAACGGGGCGGGCAAGACCACCCTGTTCGACCTCATCTCGGGGTTCACCAGCGCGGACGCCGGCAGGGTGGTGCTCGCGGGCACCGACATCAGCCATCTGGCCCCTGACGCCCGGGCCCGTCGCGGTCTGGGTCGCTCGTTCCAGGACGCGCGCCTGTTTCCGGCACTGACCGTCGAGGAGACCATCGCGGTCGCCCTCGAGCGCTGGGTCGACGTGAAGGACCCGCTGAACGCTGCTCTGCGGCTTCCCGCCCAGCAGGACTCCGAGCACGAGGTGCGCAAGCGGGTGAACGGGCTGATCGAGCTGATGGGCATCGAGTCGTTCCGGTCGAAGTTCGTGCGAGAGCTGTCCACGGGCTCGCGCCGAGTCGTCGACATCGTGTGCGTGCTGGCCCATCATCCATCGGTGGTGCTCTTGGACGAGCCCTCCAGCGGCATCGCCCAGAAGGAGGCAGAGGCGCTTAGTCCCCTTTTACTGCGGATCCGTGACAATCTCGGTGCGAGCCTCATAGTGATCGAGCACGACATGCCCCTCATCTCGTCGGTGTCGGACCGGCTGGTCGCTCTCGATCAGGGACATGTCGTAGCCGTTGGCGAGCCGGACGTCGTGCTGTCGCATCCCGAGGTCGTCAAGTCCTACCTCGGCAACACAAAAGAGGTCATCGAACGCTCCGGAGCTGCG
>JAHFUU010000138.1:2527-4299 GCA_023264915.1 Microthrixaceae bacterium
CTGATGGCTGGACCAAGCCTGCCCCCACCACCCACCCAAGGCCGACCGCCGGCAAGACGATCCGCGACAACCGTGACAGCAAGCGCCCCCCCGGGACTCCGGCCAGAGAGCCCCCTTCAGCGCAATGCGCGCCGCTACGGGCCCCTGGTCGCGATAGCGGTTGTGGTTGGGTTGGTCGTGGTGGTCGTGGCGCGGATGCCAGGCCCCGAGGGGGCATCCACCGCGGGCAGTGCTGGTCCGGCGCGGATCGAGGAGTCGATGCGCCCGATCGGGTGGTCCGAAGCCAAGGCCAAGAACCTCTCTGTGACCTTCGGGCCAGGCTGTGATCAGGACCCGGGATCCAAGCAGTACGGGCGCATCGCGATCCCCAGCGCGTTCGCACCCGAGTGCTTCGCGCAGAGGGCGAGCAACGGTGGAGCGACCGGGCCCGGAGTGACCGGGGACAAGATCACCGTGGTGGTCTACCAGCCGGCACCTGACCCGCTGATCGACCAGATCTTCGCTGCGATAGGGATGAGCGACAGCAACGAGCAGATCCTGGCCACCTACAAGGGGTACTTCGAGATCTACGAGAAGTACTTCGAGACCTATGGACGCAAGGTCGAGGTCGTGCCGTTCAAAGGCACCGGCTCGTCGGTGGACGACATCGCCGCGCGAGCCGATGCCGCGAACATCGCCGAGACCCTGAAGCCCTTCGCCGTGCTCGGCGGGCCCCTGCTGGCAGCGGGCTTTGGCGACGAGCTCTCCAAGCACCAGATCATGCAGATCGACCTGGCGTCCTCGAAGAGCACCGACTACTTCGTCGAGCACGCGCCCTACAACTACAACGTCTTGCAGGCACCGGACCAGCTCTCCCAGGTCGTCGTGGAGTACATGGCCAAGCGACTCAAGGGCCGCCCGGCCAAGTGGGCCGGAGACCCCGAGATCCAAGCCAAGCAGCGCAAGTTCGGCCTGATATTCCTCTCGCTCCCGGGAGCGAACGTCGAGGAGCTCCAGGAGAAGTTCAACCAGCAGCTGAAGGCCGCGGGTGTCGACGTGCCGGTGCAGGTGGGAAGCGTCGACCCCACCGCCTCCGCTGCCCAGCAGATAGCCCGCCTCAAGCAAGAAGGCGTCACCTCGGTGCTGTTCTCGGGTGACCCGTTGAGCCCCAAGAACTTCACCACCGAGGCCAGCAACCAGAACTACTTCCCCGAATGGATCATCACCGGCGGTGGGCTCGTCGACTCGACCACGTTCGCTCGCACCTATGACCCCCAGCAATGGAAGCACGCCTTTGGTGTGAGCCAGCTGTTCGCGAGGGGCAAGACCGAGCTCAACTGGTCCTACTACCTGTACAACTGGTTCCACGGCCACGGGCCGCCTGCCCAGAACGCCGCGCAGGTGGTGTTCCCCAACCCGACGGTCCTCATGTCAGGGATCATGGGCGCGGGTCCCGTGCTCACCGCTGAGACCTTCCGTGACGCCCTGTTCGCGGCCAAGCCTCTCGGCGGCGGCCTGACGGTCCCGCAGGCTTCCTTTGGCAAGAGCTACTTCCCCAAGCCCGACTACAACGTCATCGACGACACGGTCGAGATCTGGTTCGACCCTGATGCCACCGGGCCCGACGAGCGCGGGCGCGAGGGCCAGGGGATGTACCGCTATGTCGAGGGGGGCAAGAGGTACCTGCCGGGACAGTGGCCTGCCTCTGACCCCCATGTCTTTGACAAGTCCAACTCGGTCGCGGTCTATGAGACCATCCCGCCCGAGGACCAGCCGGCGGACTACCCGCCACC
>JAHFUU010000138.1:4309-5413 GCA_023264915.1 Microthrixaceae bacterium
AAGAGGTGAATGCACGGTGAGGGTTGGCATCGACAGACGCGCAGCGACATCGACACGACCGAACAGGGAGATGGGCAGATGACCCGGCCGGGGGAGATGCAGCCGAGCGGGGCCACGCCTGGTACGCCGGGCCAGCCACAGCGCGCCAGCGCGGCCAAACGGTACGGCCCGGTGATCGGCATCGTGGCGGTTGTGGCAGCGATCGCGCTGGTGGCGGTCATAGCGGGGCGAGGCTCCTCGGACAGCAGCACGGGAAGCACGGCAAGGACCGCCGCCCAGGCATCGAAGTCCGACGTGCCCATCACCTATGTCGAGGCCAAGGCCCAGGGCAGGGAGAAGTCCTTCGAATGGGTCGACAACTGCGACCCCGCGACCGGACGGATCAAGATGCCAAGCGTCTATGCACCTCCGTGCGTTCCCAAGTTCAGCGGTGACAACGGTGGGGCAACGGGCACCGGTGTGAGCGGCAACGAGATCGTCATCGTCAACTACGTTCCCCCCAACAACGGCGACATCACCGCTCTGTTCACCTCCCAGCTGGATGACGCTGAGGCCACCGCTGCCACCTCGAGGGCCTACATCCAGATGTTCGAGGAGCAGTTCCAGTCCTACGGGCGCAAGGTGAAGATCGTCAACTTCAACGCGAGCGGCGCGGCCAACGACCCCGTGGCCGCACAGGCCGATGCCGTCACCGTGATCGACAAGTACAAGCCCTTCGCCTCCCTCAGCGGTCCCACCCTGACCCCTGTGTATGCAGATGAGCTCGCGCGCAACGGCGTGATGTGCCTCGGATGCGGCTTGGCTCTGCCTGATCAGTTCTACCAGGACAAGGCCCCCTACATCTGGGGACAGCTGCCGACACCCGAGCAGTTCCTGCAGAACCTCGCGGACTACATCACCAAGCGGGCGATGGGTCGCAAGGCCGTCTATGCCGGGGATCCCGACCTTCAGGACAAGACCCGGGTGTTCGGCACGATCAACTTCGAACAGGACCCGCCCGTGTTCACCGCCGTCGGTGACACGGTCCGCAAGTGCGGAGCGCGCGAGGGCTGGGAGGCTGCGGTCAGCGAGTCGTACCTGTTCGACATGGGGAAGATGCCCGAG
>JAHFUU010000138.1:5423-6777 GCA_023264915.1 Microthrixaceae bacterium
ATCGCCAAGATGAAGGACGCGGGCGTGACGACGATCATCTTCATCGGCGACCCGATCATGCCCATCTACCTGACCCGCGCAGCCGAGGCCGCCAACTACCACCCCGAGTGGATCATCACCGGAACGCCGCTCGTGGACACGACGGTGCTCGGCCGCTTCTATGAGCCGAACCAGTGGAGGCACGCGTTCGGGCTCTCGAACCTGGGTGTTCGCACCAAGCTCGAGCTCCAGGAGCCCTACCGGCTGCACCTGTGGTACTACAACCAGAAGCCGGTCGCCTCCAGGACCACCGCTCTCATCTACCCGCCGCTGTTCCAGATCTTCCTCGGCATCCACATGGCCGGCCCCAAGCTCAGCGCCGAGACCTTCAAGGCTGGCCTGTTCAACTACCCAGAGAGCGGGGGTTCGGTTACCTCGCCCCATGTCAGCTACGGCGACCACGGCTACTTCAAGGTCACCAACCCCGACACGTGCAAGCGGGACGCGACCCGCCTGGACTTCCTGGCCACCGACGACATGGTCGAGATCTGGTGGGATGCCGACGCGACGACTCCTGACGAGCAGGGCAAGACCGAAAAGCCCGGCGCGTGGCGCTACTCCAACCAAGGCAAGCGCTACCTGCCCGGAACCATGCCCTCTACCGAGCTGGACGTGTTCAAGCCCGAGACGTCGCTGTCTAGCCTCGAGCAGCTTCCTCCTGGCGAGGCCCCACCCGACTACCCCTCACCGAACAAGAGCCTGCCTTCATGAGAGGAACGTCATGACAGCTCCCGGTGAGAACCCTGTCCCGTCGCGATCAAGTGCCTTGAGGCGCTACGGCCCGGCCGCTGGCGTCGTGGCTGTCGTGGCCGCGATCGCCGTGGTGTCAGTGGTGGTGGGCCGCGGATCCTCGAACGGCTCAGCCACGACCAGCCCGGCCAAGACACTGCCGTCAGCCACGGTGGCGGACGTGCCGATCACCTACAACGAGGCCAAGGCGCAGAACAAGTTGGGCAACTACAAGTGGCCCGACGACTGCGACCCGGCAACGGGGCGCCTGAAGATCCCCAGCGTCTACTCCCCGCCATGCCTGCCCGAGCTCGAGGGCGGCAACGGGGGTGCCACCTACCCGGGTGTCACCGGCGACGAGATCACCATCGTCGCCTTCGTCCCGCCGAGCAACGGCGACATAACCGCGATGTTCACCTCGCAGATGGATGATCCCGAGGTCGTAGCTGCCACGTCGAAGGCTTTCCGGCAGATGCTCGACGATCTGTACTCGACGTGGGGCCGGCGGTTGAACTTCGTCCGCTTCGACGGCAGCGGGGCACCGGGCGACGCGCTTGCCGCACACTCCGACGCGGTGTCGGTGATC
>JAHFUU010000139.1:0-3407 GCA_023264915.1 Microthrixaceae bacterium
GCATTCCCGCGGGTGAGAGCGAGCGGATCTTCGAGCGGTTCTACAGGGTCGACCAGGCGCGCAGTCGTGCCACCGGGGGGACCGGGCTCGGCCTTGCGATAGTCCGTCACGTGGTGCACAACCACGACGGCGAGCTGGCCGTCGAGTCCCGCCTCGGTGAGGGCAGCACGTTCACCCTGTCGCTGCCGGCCCTGCACGGACAGAACGTGACCGCCGACGTGAGATCAGCGGCCGTCGAGGACCCAGCCGGTGGTGGGCCTCTGGCAGCGGGCTCATCCCTTTCCGGTGTGTCGGCCCCGGCCCGGCCGGTCGTGCTGTCCCCAGCAGACACCGCCGGTGGTACGGGTGCGCCTGTCGTGGCCGGGTCCCCCGAATCGACGGTTGCACGGCGCGAGCCAGCCTCGGCTGACGGCGCGGCATGGGGGGCCACCACGGCAGATCGCCCCGAGAGCGCCTGAACATGGCTGGCCCCGAAGCGTCGAGGTCACCTTCGAAGACGTCGGTTCTCGTGGTCGAGGATGAGGACTCCTTCGTGGATGCGCTGGTCGTGGGCCTCAGCAGGGAAGGGTTCGAGATCCAGGTTGCCCGCGACGGCGTGGAAGCGCTCGCGGCGTTCGAAGAGAGACGCCCGGACCTGATCCTGCTCGATGTCATGCTCCCCAGGCTCTCGGGCATAGACGTCTGCCGCGAGATCCGCAGCCGCTCCTCGGTCCCGATCATCATGGTGACTGCGAAGGGTTCAGAGATCGACACCGTCGTGGGCCTGGAGGTCGGTGCCGACGACTATGTGACCAAGCCCTACCGCTTGCGGGAGCTGGTCGCTCGGATGAGGGCGGTCCTGCGTCGCAACGGGAGCGATGCAGGAGCGGTGCCACCGCTGGACAGCTCCGACGTGGTGGAGGTGGGCGACGTCAAGGTCGACCACGGGAGCCACGAGGTGTTCGTGCGCGGCCAGCGGGTCCGCCTGCCGCTGAAGGAGTTCGAGCTGCTGGCACTGCTGCTGGAGAACGCCGGCCGTGTGCTCACCCGTGACCTGCTGATCGACCGGGTTTGGGGGAGCGACTATGTGGGGGACACCAAGACCCTCGACGTCCACATCAAGCGCTTGCGCGGCAAGGTCGAGCAGGACCCTGCGCGCCCCGAGCGGATCGTCACCATCCGCGGCTTGGGCTACAAGTACGAGGTGCCACCCAGCAGGTAGGCAAGTGCCCTGCCGGTGACCCGGTGACCCGGTGACCCGGTGACCAGTGACCCGGTGACCAGTGACCCGGTGACCCGGTGATGCGTTGCTGAGCCTCGGGCAAGGCTGGCCAGGGTCGGCACGGCCCTTACCATGGGGGCGTGCAATCTCCGGGCCCACCACCGGCGCAAGCGGCACCCCCTGCGGGTCGCCCTGCCGGGCGTCCGCCAGGGCGCGGGGGGCGATACGCGGAGCCTCGGATCCATCCCCGCGACCTTGGGCGGCGCGGAATCATCACTCCGTTCGCCCGGCTGGCTCGGGGCCACGCGCTGTCGGTCATGGGTGAGGCCCTGTTCGCGATCGGGCTCGCCAACACGGTGTTCTTCTCGACTGACCCCAACCAGAGCCGCTGGAGGGTCACCGGCTACCTGTTGTTGACCTTCGCACCGTTCCTGGTCGCTGGCCCGTTCATAGGACCGGTGCTGGACAGGGCGAAAGGTGGCCGCAAGTGGGTCATCTTCGCAGCGGCGATCGCCCGCGCGGTGCTCTGCCTGTTGCTGCTGCGCAACCTGGATGACATCTACTTCTACCCCGAGGCGTTCTTGATGCTGGTCTTCTCGAAGGTCAACCTCATCTCGAAGGCCGCCCTCGTGCCGACGACGGTCAACAACGACGAGGAGCTCGTCGAGGCCAACTCCAAGCTCGCCTCGCTGGGTGCGATGTCGGCGGTGGCCGGGGCGCTCGTCGCGGGCATCGCTGTGGTGGTGGTGAGGATCCCGTTCCTCAAGCTCGATGCCGGGCATGCTCAGACCGTCGCCATACTCGGCTTCGGTGCCGTGGCGTTCCTGGCCGCCGCCGTGCAGGCGTGGAACCTTCCCAAGACCCAGGTGGCCGAGCAGGAGCCGGGTGAAGCCGAGAGGATCGAGCTGCACAGCTCCGGGATCTTCCTCGCAGCCTCTGCGACAGGCTTGTGCCGGGGGATCATGGGGTTCCTGACGTTCCTGCTCGCCTTCTGGGTCAAGAACGATGAGCACCCCCTGGTGTGGATCGGCGTGCTCGTCGCCGCCGCTCAGGTCGGGTACTTCGCCGGGTCCTTCGCCGCGCCCGTGGCGCGCAGGTCCGTGACCGAGGAGCGGATGATCCAGGGGTCACTTGCCGCCATGTCACTGGCCGCGATGGCCACCTACTTCCTTCTGGGCCTCGGCGACGGGCTCGGTGGGGCGGCGATCCTGGCCTTCACGGTCGGCCTCACCTCGAACGTCTTGAAGCAGGCCTTTGACTCGCTCGTGCAGCGCGACGCTCCCGACGCCAACAGGGGCCGGTCCTTCGCGAGGTTCGAGACCCGGTTCCAGATGTGGTGGGCGATCGGTGCCTTGCTCCCCGTAGCCATGAACATCGCCCTATGGGTAGGGGTCTTGATCATCGCTGCCGTGTCGGGATTCGCGCTCGTGTCCTACGTGCTCGGCCTGTACGAGCTGACCGAGGTGGTCGCGGGGCGCCGCCAGCCACGCCAGCCCAAGCAGAAGCCGTGGAGCCCCGAGGCACTCCGCGCCCGCAGGAAGGGAGCCGGTACCCCCGAAGCCTTGACCGACATCGCACCGCCGAGCTTCGAGCAGCCAGCACTCGCTGGCAAGCAGCCAGGTGTGCCGCTCGGCCCTGCCACTGCTGCGGCGACAGACCCGACCGCGGTGGACCCGACGACCGACGCGCTGTTCGGCCAGCCGGATGCACCGCTGCCGGATGTGCTGTACGAGTCGCCCCAGGGCGGGCTGTTCGACCCCGCGGCACCTCCTCCACCGAAAGGTCCTGGCTACCACCGGCGCCAGCCCGGCCCCGCCAGTGGTGCCTCTGCGGGTGCGACAGGCGCAACCGAGTGGGCCGCTGTGGTTCCCCCGGAGCCTTCCCGCTTCGCACCTGTCCACCGAGTCGACTCTCATGACCACGGTGAGCTCGACATAGTGGGCCTGCCTGACGGTACCTACGCGTACCGCGGCACGCTTGGATCCGAGCCCGAGGAGACGCCGGACCAGTGGCTCCATGCCGAGCCCAACTGGCGTGAGCCAGGGTCACGACCTCACCGACGCGATCCCGGTGACCGCACGACCGGCGAGCTGCCAGCGGTCGATCCCCCGCCTGATCCGTGAGTGGCATCCCGCGGCTCGGCGCCGGCCCGCCGGTTCAGGAGTTGGGGAGGTCTATCCGGGCGAGCCAGAGGCCAGGCGCATCT
>JAHFUU010000139.1:3417-6756 GCA_023264915.1 Microthrixaceae bacterium
GCTCTGAGCGCCAGAGCCGCTCGAGGCCCGGCTTGCCCGCGCGGTCGACTATGCCCTTGACGAAGGCGAGGCCCCTGTCGTAGTGCTTGCGGGTCAGGTTGAGCCCGAACAGCTGCTCGACGAAGTGGTCAGCAGAGGATGCCTCGACCCGCCGTCGCCGCAGGGCCTCGGTGACCATCGAGTACGAGCCGATTAGGCCGCTCCCGCACTCGTCCAAGACATGGTCGACATAGCCGACGATCGTCGTCACCAGAGCCTCTATCTGCGGCCCCAGCTCGACCTGGGTCCGGGACTGGATGGCGCCGAGCAGCACTTGGGGATCGGCGAAGAGCTTCTCTACTGAGAGCATGCCGCCAGGGTCGCCGACGTCGAGCTGGGCGAGGCGCTCGCCAAGGTCGCCGCCGGCCGAGTCGAACGAGGACAGGTAGGTTCGGAGCAGCGTGTCGAGCCGCTCGCGGACGTGGGGGATGCCCAGCACCGTGTGGTGGGCGATCTCGTGAAGGCAGACCCACAGGTGCAGGTCGTCGTCGGGGAGGCTCCATTGCTCACCGAACTCGACGAGGTTCGTGACCACGATCGGTAGCTCGTCGGTCGGCGGGCGGGGGATCGGCAGGTCATAGGCGCCCAGCGCGCGCCTGGCCAGGTGGCCGACCATGCTGCCCGCGGTGAGCGACAGCATCATCGGCCCGAGCGCGTTCATCATCGGCGCCATCCACGCGAAGGGATCGTCGGGGTCAGGGGTGCCGGCGTTCTCGGCCGGTGATGCGGCCGCGCCGGACAGCGAGTCAGCCATCAACGAGAAGTAGTCGCGATAGTCGTCCATGGAGCGCTGCACCCACGTGGACCGGTTGCACGGCACGAGCGTGATGCCTCTTCCACCCGGGGCCACCGGCAGGCCGGTGACATCGGCAACCTTGAGCTCGGCAACGCGTGCGAGCTGTTCGATCTTGATGCGCTCGATCGGGTCGACGTTCCCTTCTGCCTTGCCGTCAGTCGCGATCGACAGCGCGAACTGCTTGGCGGCATCCCAGGGCAACGGACCCTGCTGGCGCACCATCGAGAACAGGTCACGGAACATAGGTGGCATCCCGCTGTAGAGATCGCCGCCCGGGTCTTGAGGTTCGGGGTCACCGCGATCTGGCTCGCCGGCACCCTGGTCCGAAGGATCTGGACCAAAGGGGTCTTCGGGCGGTTCGTCGGTCACCTCTGCATCGTAGGCGGGTTCCCGCAGCGTTCCTTCTCGGGCGGCAGCCCGTCGAGCGCCCCGGGCTGCCCGCTCGGCATTGCGCTGTGGTGGCATCTTCGAGCTTGCCTCGGCCAGAACCCGACTCGCGCTTCACGAGAGTCAACCTTTGAGGCTCCGCCCACGTGACTTGCTGGGAAGGGGCGGGACCCCGTTAGCCTTCGCCGCGTGGGTGAAGCGGTCGTGGTCATATCTCAGCCTTCCCGGTTGGCCGAGGCCGTGCTCGCACAGCTGGTTGGCGATGACGAGGTCGACAGGGTCTCAGTCCTGGGGATGCCCGCCCCGCCGGGGACGTGCCAGATCGGTGCGGGTGACGGTCTGGATCGGGCGTGTTCCGGGGCGGCGAGCGTGATCCTGCTGAGCGCGCCCGCTGATGCTGGCCACCACCTGCCGGTTGCGCTGGACGGCACAGGCAACCTGGCCGATGCGCGGTTCGTGAGCCGATTGCTAGGCATCCTCGCGAGATCGGTCACAGAGAACCAGTCGGTGCCCGGCCAGTCTCCCTCTGGCGTGGAGATCACCCAGGAGCCCGAAGTCGAGGTGGGAAGACCCGATGCGGATGACGCGGATGACGAGGCTTCGGGGGCAAAGCAACCGCGGGGTTCGCGAGCCTCGTCGGAAGCGAGCGCGAAGCACCTCGTCGTCGTGACCAGCGCGATGGTCTACGGGGCATGGGCCAACAACCCGGTGCCGCTCACCGAAGACGCGCCCCTGCGACCGAACCCGAGGGTCGAGTACGCGGTCAACCAGGCCGAGATCGAGCGTCTCGTGGCGCAGTGGCGAGAGGCGAACCCGCGATGCACCGCAGCAGTGCTGCGGCCGACGGTGACGGTCGACCCCGGTTCCGACCGGGCGAACCGGTGGCTCAACAGGTCCCCGTGGTCACCCAAGGCCTGGCGCTCGACCGATGAAGCCGCGCCGTCGCAGTTCCTGTCCGTGGGGGACCTGGCGGCGGCGGTCGATCGTGCCCGGCTACGCCGCCTGCAAGGGTGCTTCAACGTGGCGCCCGACGGGTGGATCCCACCTGAGCAACTCGTCGAGCTGCGCGGGTCGCGGCCCGGGCTGGTGCTGGGCTCGCCAGCATCCCAAGCGCTGTCCCGCCGGGTGCTGAGACGGTCAGGATTCCCCGAGGACGTGATCGACTACACGCGGCACCCATGGATCGTCGCGAGCGACAGGTTGCGCGCCGCGGGTTGGGCACCGGCTGACTCGAACGAGGAAGCCTTCGTCGGGGCGTACCAGGGTGGCCCCTTCGCCTCGATTGATGCCCGCCGCCGCCAGGTGCTGTCCTTCCTCGTGGTCGGCGTAGCGGTGCTGTCAGCCGTCGGGTCAGCCCTGTGGCTGCTGAGGCGCCGCCGTCGCGAGTCACCTCGCGCGTCGCCGAGCCCCGGCACCGGCCGGACCTGCGCCTTTCAGCCTGCCGGGTTGCGTTCGGAAAGGGTCGCGTACGTGGGTTGGCGGTCACCGTTTCGCAGGTAGAAGATCGTTACGTAGTCACCTGGCTGGTGCTCGCGCAGCGCTATCTGCAGGTCGTCAAGAGAGGTGATCGGGGTGTCGGCGATCGACAGCAGCACGTCCTCGACGTGCAGGCCGGCCTCCGCAGCCGGGCTCGTGTTCTCGACGTTCGTGATGCGGTAGCCCGCGTTGACGCCCAGCCGCTTCGCCTCCTCGTCGCTCAGAGGGTTGCCGTTGACGCCCAGCCACGCGTGAGGGACTCGTCCGTCCTTGATCAACTGGTTGGCGACCGTGCTCGCGTAGTCGATCGGTGTGGCGAAGCGGACGATCGCCTCCTCGGATCCTGCGGGCGCGCGCGGTGCCTGGCCCTGGGAGGTCCCACCTGTCTGCTCGCCCGAGGTGGCCGGCGCGCGGTAGCCACGGCTGGTGATGATGCCGATGACTGACCCGTTCGTGGCGTCGATGAGGGGTGTACCGGTGGCTTCGGATGTGAGCCGCAGGTTGGTCTTGACCATCCCGTACAGGGTCTTGACCGCCTGGTTGTCACTTGCCAGCCTCTCGCCGAGGCCGTTGATGACACCGACGGGGACAGTGCTTGCACCTCGCGTGGCCGAGGAGGTGGGCGAGGACTCGACGGCGAT
>JAHFUU010000140.1:0-5294 GCA_023264915.1 Microthrixaceae bacterium
GCCTATCACGGGCTGCTCGGCGCAGGGCCGGACGATGCGCTCGGGTTTGCCGCCGCTGACGTGGACGGTGCCTCAGGTTGCTGCCCGCTTGCGCCTGCGGTGCTTGTGGGGGGTACTGATGGAGTGCTGGTAGGAGGTGTGCTCGGTTGGCCCGTCGCGGCTCCAGTCGGAGCGATCGGCTGCCCCGTTGCAGCACCTGGTGACGAGAGCGGCGGTGCCGATGCGCTGGAGACCGGCGTGCAGACCTGCAACAGATCCACGACGAACACCAGCGGTTCGTTGGGCCCGATCGAGGGTGGGCTTCCCTTGTCACCGTAGGCGAGGCTCGCTGGAACGACGAGCATCCGCTGGCCCCCGACCTTCATTCCAGGGACGCCCTGGTCCCATCCGGGTATGACCTCTCCCTTGCCCAACGCGAAGCTGAAGGGATTGGCGGCACCTTTCCATGAGGAGTCGAACTCGGTGCCGTCCTTGTAGAGAACGCCCACGTACTCCATCTTGACGGTGTCACCCGGCTTGGCTTCGGCACCGTCACCCACCTTGAGATCCTTGGTCTCAAGCTTGTCCGGCGCGTTGCCCGTCGGGCGCTCGACGGCGGGCTTCTTGTCTGCCGGCGGTGGCGTCACCGTAGGTGGGTTGCACACCGGAGCGCCCCGGGGAACCGTCGTCGGCAAGGTCGCGCCTGGTTTGGGGGGCACCGTGAAGGCAACCTCGGGCTCGCCGCCCCTTCCGCAAGCGACGACTCCGACGATCACCAGGGCCAGCAGTGCGGCAGGCATGACTCGTCGAGACATCAGATCCCCTTCTCGCAGGTTGAACGAGCTTTCGGCGGGACGCTGCGGCAAGCCGCCCGTCCCAAATACGGCGCCGCGACCCTAGGCGCGGTACCAACCGCTTGCGTAGCGCGTCCCGCGATTTGTTCGCGCCGGCGACCCTGCCTATACCGTGACCCGAGTGAGAACATGGCACAGCTCCGTAGCCATCAGTGGCTCCGGGGCCCCAGGTGGGTGAGCTCATGAGTCCGGTCAGAACGACCAGCCCCCGCACCGTGATCCTTGCCATGATCACGTTCCTTGTAGGAGCTCTGGTCGTGGTTGTCCTGTTCGTGTTCGCCGTAGGCAAGGCCACCGAGTCCGGCCGTTTCGAGATCAACCTCGGGTCGGACACCTTCGATGCCGGCACAGCCCAACTGCGAGCCGAGTCGATCGGCCACGACGGACCTCTCCTGCTTCCAGACGTAGCGGGCGGTCAACGGGACATCTACCTCCAGCACGAAGGGAGCGACCCAGACCGCGGATGGCTCGCCTTCGACGCACGCCGACCCGGGGCACCCCGCGATTGCCAGCTCGTCTGGGACAGGTCAAGGGAGAGCTTCGGCGATTCCTGTGACGGATCTGCGGTCCCACCCGACGGAAACGGACTCCCCCACTACCCCGTCGAGGTGACCGATCAACACCACGTCGTCGTGAACCTCAACCCGGAGCGCAAGAGGCCGACCACCACGACTGCCTCGACCGCTCCCGAGAGCACCACCTCTTCCTCGATCCGGGTCACTGGAGCACCCGGGCGCTGACCTGAACCTGGTCTCCCGCATGGCCGGCACGAGCAACGGCGAGGAGGGAAAGGTCGTGGTTGTGCTTCCCGACCGGCTTGTTGGCCCACGGGCAGCCGTCTGACCCGGAGCCCGACCTCAACGCTCGGAGAACAGCTCGAGCAACTGGTGCTTCTGAACCTTGTTGGTGCCGGTGCGGGGGAGGTCATCCACGGCAACGACGCGCTTTGGAACCTTGTAATGAGCAAGGTGCTCGCTGGCCCAACCCAAGAGGTCCAGCTCATCTAGATCAGCACCCTCGGCAAGCCGCACCACAGCCGCGGGCACCTCGCCGAGACGCCCGTCGGGCAACCCGACCACTGCGGCCTCCAGCACCGACGGGTGTCGCTCCAGGGCTTCTTGAACCTCGAGCGCGTACACCGAGTAACCGCCATGCTTGATCACATCCTTCTTGCGCCCCACGAAGAGCACGGTACCGAACGGTCCCCGCCGAGCCAGGTCCCCGGTGCGCAGCCAGCCATCTTGGGTCACTGCCTCCGCGGTTGCCTCGGGCGAGTTCCAGTAACCCTTCAACACACCGGGCCCCTTCACCCACAGCTCCCCGACCGATCCTCCCGCAACCTCCTCACCGTCGTCGCCGACGACCTTCAACTTGTAGTTTGGGAGCTGGATGCCCACTGACTCCCCCAGCCCCAACCCGACCATCGGTGGTGACAGCTTGGCGGCGACACCACCGCCAACTTCGACCATCCCGTAGCCCTCGACGAACATCGCCTCGCCGATCGGACCCGCCAGCGGGAGTGTCGCTGTAGCTCCCATCCTCTTGAACTTGAGGGCGAGGTCACCCGGCATTGCGTCCGCGCCCGATCCCCAGATGCGGACACAGGTGAGGTCGCGCTTGTCGGCTCCGGCCTCGAGCATCATGCGATACATGGCGGGCACACCTATGAACATGGTGCTGCGGCGGGACTCGATCGCATCGAGTACCTCCTCGGCCCTGAACTTGGGCATCAGGTAGGTGGGCACCCCGGCACACGCCACAGCCAGCAGTACCGCGAACCCCATGATGTGGGCCACAGGAAGAGCAAGGACCGCCTCATCACGTCGTAGCGCTGATGGCCACGCCACCCCGGCGACAACCTGGCCCACCAGAGCTCTGTGTGTCAGCGCAGCGCCTTTGGGGGCACCGGTCGTACCCGAGGTGTAGAACAACGCCGCGACGTCGTCGGGCTGCACAGTTGCCGGCTTGCCAAGCGGTTCGGCCGAATCGACCTCGTTGGCGGATCGGATGATCGCAGAAGCGCCTGAGTCAGCCATCACGTGGGTGATCTCGTCGGGTCGCATCTGCTCGTTGACGGGCACGGCGATCGCTCCGGCTCTCGACGCGGCGAGGCACAGGAGGAACATCTCATAGCTGTTCGGCGTGGCTACGAGCACGCGATCCCCAGGCGCAGAGATCTTGGCCGCGATGCCACCCGCCCATCGGTTGACCCGCTTGGCGGCCTGGCTGTAGGTGATGCGCAGCCCACCACCGGACTCCTCGACAAGCCGGCGCCCACCGTGGATTTCAGCAAGCGTCGACATGATGGAGCCAAGCGTCTCATCCCGCCGGAACACCATCTCGGCACGCCTCAAAGCCTTGCGTGGATCCATCACGGCCGGCCCCTTTTCATAGGCGAACGTTTACCGCGGCCAGCATCGTCGCGCCAGTTCGGGCACCGACTGGCCCTACCGACCAAGTCGGCCGGCTGCTCGGCTCAGCCAACCTTGGGTCAGGGTGCTGGTATCTGGCTCACAACTTCTCGAGCGGAGCCCAGCTCAACAGAAGGCGCTTCTCGCCCACCTCGGGGAACCTCACCACGGCTTCGGCCTTGTCGCCGTGACCATGGATCTCCATCACCACTCCCTCACCCCACTTCGCATGCCGCACGTCGTCACCTGAACGGATGCCCAGACGGTCCGCGTTCGTGGGTTCGCGAGGTCGGGGCTTCAGGGCCGACTCGACCACTCGAGAACGGTGCACGTTCCACGCGCGATCCTCGGCATCGGGATCGAAGGATCCGACCGAGCGCCGGTCGCGCGACCAGCTTCGTGCGAGATCGGAGCGAGGTTGTCGACCCAGCTTCGTGCCTGCTGTCTTGGTGACGAGATCATCGGGTATCTCCTCGATGAACCGGCTCGGGGGGTTGTACTGGGTGGAGCCATAGAGGGTGCGGGACCAGGCGTGGGTGAGGTGCAGCCGCTCCATCGCGCGGGTGATCCCGACGTAGGCGAGCCGCCGTTCCTCCTCGAGCTGATCAGGTTCGCCGATCGCGCGGAGATGCGGGAACACACCGTCCTCCATTCCCACGAGGAACACGGCTGGGTACTCGAGGCCTTTTGCTGAATGCAGGGTCATCAAGATGACGGAGGAATCGTCGCCGGTCTCGATGTCGTCGGTGTCGGCAACCAACGACACACGCTCGAGGAACTCGTCTAGGTTGGCGAACTCCTGAGCTGCGCCCACGAGCTCCGCCAGGTTCTCGAGCCTGCTCTCGGCCTCGATCGAGTGCTCGGCCTCTAGATACCGCACATACCCCGAACGGTCGAGCAACTCCTTGAGCACGGTTGCGGGCCCGTCATCGACGTAGGCCCGGGCCGCTTCGATGACCGTCAGGAAGCTCTTGACACCCTTGAGTGCCTTGGGGGTCAACCCGGCTTGGTCCGCATGGCTGAGAGCGTCGTGGAAACCCCCCCCGAGACTCGACGCAAGGGCCTCGATCTTCGCTACGGAACCCTCGCCAACGGCCCGTTTGGGCATGTTGAGCACTCGCTTCACGCTGACCTCGTCGGCAGGGTTGACGAGTGCCCGCAGGTAGGCCAGTGCGTCCTTGACTTCGCGGCGGTCATAGAAGCGAAGGCCTCCGATGACCCGGTACGGGATGGCTACGCGCATCAGCTGATCTTCGATCACCCGACTCTGAGCGTTGGTCCGGTACAGGACCGCCATGTCACCCCAGCGCTTGCCTGCGGAATGAAGGTGGCTCATCTGACGAGCCACCCATGCGGCCTCGTCAGTCTCGTCGTCGGCTTCGTAGCGCGCGATGGTCTCGCCGTGGCCGGCATCGGTCCACAGCTCCTTGGGCTTGCGACTCAGGTTGTTGGCAATGACTGCGTTAGCCGCATCCAGGATGGTCTGGGTGGAGCGGTAGTTCTGCTCGAGCACCATCACAGTCGTGTCCAAGAAGGCCTTCTCGAACTGCAAGATGTTGCGGATATCGGCGCCTCTGAAGTTGTAGATCGACTGATCGCTGTCGCCGACGACACATACGTTGCGGTGCTCGGCACCCAAGAGGAGCACCAGATCGTTCTGCACCAGGTTCGTGTCCTGGAACTCATCGACGAGCACGTACCGGAAACGTTGCTGATAGTGCTCGAGGACATCGGGGTGGTGCCTCAAGAGCTCGACTGCATTGCGCAGCAGATCGTCGAAGTCCATTGCCCCAGCCTTGTGCAGCCGCTGCTGGTAGTCGGCGTAGACGTCGGCGATCTTCCGGTCGAAGATGGTGCGCGCGCTGTCGCCAAACCCCTGGACGTCAACGCCTTCGTTCTTTGCACCTGAGATCACCGCGTGAACCTTCCGGGGCGGGAACTTCTTGGGATCAAGTCCGTGGTCACGGATCACGTAGCCGACCAGCCGCTGGGCGTCAGCCTGGTCATAGATGGTGAAGCTCGACGGGTAGCCGAGAACTTGCCCATTCCG
>JAHFUU010000140.1:5304-6735 GCA_023264915.1 Microthrixaceae bacterium
GGCCTTCATCTCGTCTGCCGCCTTGTTCGTGAAGGTGATCGCGAGGATCTCGAACGGCGACACACCAACGTCTCGGATCAGGTGGGCGATGCGATGGGTCAGCACTCGAGTCTTGCCCGAACCCGCGCCGGCAATGACCAGCAGTGGCCCCTCTGTGTGGAGCACTGCTTCACGCTGGACGGGGTTCAGACCATGGAGGAGGTCAGGAGCATCCGAGGCGTCGCCGACGGACGCCTCGCCTTCGTATGAGTCCACAGGAGGCGCCTGGTCAAGGGAGGCTTCGGTGTTCGGCGCGGGGCGAACCGCGGCTCCCTCAGGTGTGCTGTGGCCAACAGATCGCGACGGGGCCCGAAGCTCGGGTCGGCCCGGGACCGCGAGAGACGGGTCGGGAAACAGCTCCTGTTGATCAGGCATCGGTGCGGGGTCCAGATCGGGCGGCTGGTAGGAGTGCGATCACCAGCCTTGCGCTCATGACGAGCGCACGGATTCGGTGCGGCAAGCCTCCATGGCGGGCCTTCGGATGATCCATCGCACGGGCTCGCGTGCGCCTGTGGAGGGATCGGTGTACAGGATCAGGTGAAGCCGCTCCCGACGCTAGAGAACTTGCTCGACACGGCGCGCCCCATGAACGCGACGGCCAAGACGCAAACCACAGCGATCAGGCTGACCAGCAACCCGTACTCGATGAGGTTCGCGCCCCGGTCCCCGACACCAGAGTGGGCGATGATCCAACCCAACACATAATCGGCAACTACCACGACAGCCTCTCCTTGGTCGTTCACATCGAGAGTACCGATTTGTCAAGGCAGCGAAAAGCTCGGGGATGAAGCCGCGCGCTCGAACGAACGGGATCCGTCACTCAGCCGAAGCACATCGAATACAAGGATGGTGTAGGCAAGGATTGCGCCTAGGTGTAGGCCGGTCCTTATGTCACCATCGCCGCTGGCGCGAGGCCCGGATTCGGGTCGGTGGTCGAGGCGGTCCGGCATCTGCGTGCGAGGCGGGGTCCGCTGCGGCCTGGGCCTTCGCCAGCTGCAGCTCGGCAGCGTCAAGCTCGGCGGTCCTCATCGTGTTGAGCGGGCGCGACAGCCGGTCCTCAATCGAGGGTGCTGCCTGCGCCAGGCGGATCTTCCCTATGACCGCATACCGGCCAGCCTGCTCGGCAAACCGAAGGGTGTCTCCTTCACACACCCGGTCAGGAAGCATGTTCAGCGGGAAGAACCACTCCTCCTGATCCTCCCCTATCAGGACCCTGGCGACGCTGTCTCCGTCGATGCCGACCACTGTTCCCAAGACTTCCCGGTCATTCCCCACGGGCCATTCCCTTCGCGCGCGCTAGCCCTCTGGATGGATTGTCGACTGCCGATCCTGCCCCTTGAGAGGACTGAGCCCAAGATGGGCCTAACGGCTCAGGCTCGTGCACATCCTCAA
>JAHFUU010000141.1 GCA_023264915.1 Microthrixaceae bacterium
ATCGCTGACCGGGTCATCCGTGAGATCGACGCACGGATGCGGTTCCTTCTCGACGTCGGGCTTGACTACCTGTCGCTGAGCCGATCTGCGGCGACGCTCGCCGGTGGGGAGGCACAGCGCATCAGGCTGGCGAGCCAGATCGGCAGTGGCCTCGTCGGGGTGCTCTATGTCCTGGATGAGCCATCCATCGGCCTCCACCAGCGTGACAACCACAAGCTGATCGAGACCCTCGAACGCTTGCGGGACATCGGCAACACCGTGCTGGTCGTCGAGCACGACGAGGACACGATCCGCGTTGCGGACCACGTTGTGGATATTGGTCCCGGAGCGGGTGAGCATGGGGGCGGCATCGTCTACTCGGGGTCGGTGAAAGGGTTGCTCAGTCGCCGTGCATCAATCACTGGTCAGTACCTCTCAGGCAAGAGGCAGATCCCCGTTCCACCATTGCGACGGAAGCCTGGGGACGAATGGCTGGTCGTGCGAGGAGCGCGCGAGCACAATCTGCAAGACATCGACGTCGAGGTACCGCTCGGCTGTCTGGTGTGCGTGACGGGGGTCTCGGGGTCTGGCAAGTCGACGTTGGTCAACGACATCCTCTACCGAGCACTCATGCAGGAGATCTACTCGTCCCGCGTGGCACCTGGTCGCCACACCAGCATCGATGGAATGCAGCAACTCGACAAGGTGATCAACATCGATCAGTCGCCGATCGGTCGGACGCCTCGCTCCAACCCTGCCACCTATACGGGTGTGTTCGACCACATCCGCAAGCTCTTCGCGCAGACCCACGAAGCAAGAGTCCGCGGATACCTGCCAGGACGGTTCTAATTCAACGTTGCCGGCGGGCGGTGCGATGCCTGCTCGGGCGACGGCACGATCAAGATCGAGATGCACTTCCTTCCCGACGTCTACGTTCCGTGTGAGGTCTGCAAGGGAGCGCGCTACAACCGTGACACCCTTGACATCGAGTTCAAGGGAAAGAACATCTCTGATGTCCTCGACCTGTCCTGTGAGGATGCGCTGGGCTTCTTCTCCAACCAGCCGGCGATAGCGCGTCACATGCAGACCATCGTTGACGTAGGCCTTGGCTACGTCCGATTGGGTCAGCCTGCACCAACATTGTCTGGAGGTGAGGCGCAGCGGGTGAAGCTGGCAAGCGAGCTGGCGAAGCGGCCCACAGGCCACACGATCTACATCCTCGACGAACCCACGACTGGCCTTCACTTCGAGGATGTCCGCAAGCTCTTGACCGTTCTTTCCCGGCTGGTCGAACAGGGCAACACGGTCCTGGTCATCGAGCACAACCTTGACGTGGTCAAGACCGCCGACTGGATCATCGACCTCGGCCCAGAGGGGGGCATGGGGGGCGGGACGATCGTGGTCGAGGGCCCTCCCGAGCTCGTAGCCAAGACGCCCGAGAGCTATACGGGTCAGTTCCTGGCCCCGTTGCTGGCCTAGCCCCGACCCGGCACCGCTCCGCAGGGTGATCGGGGAAGCGACATCTGCGTACCGACACACGAGGCATGGCCGGACATGCCGGTATTGTGCCGACGTGAGCTTGGATCGGCCGAAGGTGACGGAGACACAACCCGCGACCTCGCACACAGCAGCGAACCCCGATCGCTACGACAGCGAGCGCCGGTTCCATGACCGCCGGTTCGAATCGTCGCCACGCCGTGCCGACTCGTTCTATGCAGTGAACACGGCGTGCGCCGACCATTATCGGGAACTGCTGGGAATGTCGCGCCCGAACTCGCGTGCACTGGAGTATGGCTGCGGGACGGGTAGCTCAGCCTTCTATCTCGCAAGCAAAGGTGTGCACGTGACGGGTATCGACATCTCTTCGGTTGCCATCGGGCAGGCGCAGCAGCAGGCGACCCTGGAAGGACTCGAGGTGGCCACCTTCGCTCAGATGAACGCCGAGCGGCTGGGGTTCGCCCACGACCGGTTCGAGCTTGTCTGCGGTTCGGGGATTCTCCACCATCTCGATCTACGGCAGGCCATGGAGGAAGTGCACCGAGTGCTCACACCCGATGGGCGTGCCGTGTTCGTGGAGCCGATGGGCCACAACCCGATCATCAACCTGTACCGCAAGCTCACGCCCCACGAACGAACAGAGGACGAGCACCCGTTTCTGATCTGTGACTTCGAGTTGCTCGAGGACTTCTTCAGTGCAGTCGATGTCCAGCACTTCGTCCTGATCGCGCTGCTCGGCATCCCTTTCGCCAATCGCCCCGGATTCGGAGCGATCATCCGGCTCCTCAACCGCGCCGATGGTTGGCTCTTCGAGCACGTGCCCTTCCTGCGTCGCTACAGCTGGACGGTCCTCCTCCAGCTTGCCGACCCGGTCGCGAGTGCCGACGCCTCCCGTGGGCTCCACTGCTGAGGCAGCCGTGTCACCCACCTCTGAGATCTCGTCAAGGAGGGCTCAGCCTCGTTCTCGCGCCTCCCTCGGCGACGTGTGCAACCGACTGGAACCTGGCGATCCACGGCCGCGAAACGTGCTCGTTAGGGCTGCGGGCAGATCTCATGCAGCATGAAGGCGCTGAAAGCCGTGCCGGCGGCGAGCCGACCACTGGTCAGCGCGTTCGGTCGATCACCTTGCCATATGTGGGCCTCCGTTCGTTAGGCCAAGCAGCTGAGTTCGTCGGGTGGATCGTTCTTGCACGTCGGCTAGACCCTTCCGGCCTGGGTGAGGTTGCAGTCGGGTTCCTGCTGTGCAGGTACGCGGGATTGGTTGCCGACTGGGGAGCGATAGGTCGCGGTGCGCGTGACGTCGCGGCTGCGGGCCGACACGGATCGGTTCGGGGGTACCTTCAACTGAGGACCTCCATCGCAGCGGCTCTATCCGTCGTCGGGAGTGCTTTGTTCGTCCTGACGGGTCACGCTGTGATGGTCCCGCTGATCGTGGTCCTGATGTCTGTGGGCATGAACCGTGACTGGATCTCGCTCGGGATGGAGAGGGGGTTCCGCGCGGGCTTGCCAGCCGCAGTCCAGGGAGTTGTGCTGATGGGCGCCTCGGTCACGGCAGACACTCCGGGAATGGGTGCAGCGGTCGTAGGAGTGGGCTATGGGGTGGGTCTAGCTGCTTCGTTGATGTTGAACCCCGCGCCCGATGACAAGGCGACCGCCAGGCCCGGTCGACAAGACCATTGGCTCCTGGTGGCTCTGATCGCAAACCAGGTCACGTCCTCACTGGACATCCTCCTGCTCAACTGGATGGCATCGACCACGGACGCCGGCATCTACGCAACGGTGTACCGGTTCCCGAACGCGTTCGTGGCGTTGCTTGGCGGAGTCATCGGTGCGTTGGTTCCAATCGCGACTCGCACCCACCACGAAGATGAAGGCGAGCACGGACGGCTCGTGAGCCGTTCCCTGCGCGTGAGCGCCTTGTCGGCGTCCGCTGTGCTCGCCTCCGCTCCTGTCCTGTACTACCTGATTCCTGTGGTTCTCGGTGATGCCTATGCTCCCGGCCGTGTCCCGATGGTGCTCCTGGTCGTGGCCACTGCCGTGATCACCTTGATGGCGCCACTTCACTCGGTGTTGGTGGCCAGAGGCCGGGACCGCCGGTATGCCTTGCTCGTGTCTGCCGGGACCGGCCTCAACGTCGGGTTGAACCTGGTGCTGATACCGCGATTCGGGATGGTGGGTGCCGGGACCTCGACCCTGATAGCCCAGGTTCTCGTGGCGGCGCTGGTTTGGTCAGCCGCGATGAGGCAGGGTGGGCGCCGACGCCAACGACGCCCTGACGAGTAGTCGGTGACCCGGTGCCGAGCCATGACTCGTCGCGTCGCCGTCAGGACTGCAACAGCGTGCGGGCCCAGCCGACCCAGCTCTCGCTCGTGTACAGGTGGGAAACATGCTCCCTGCTGGCAGCACCGAGTGCCTGTCGTCGGGTCGGATCGTCGAGCAACATGTCGATCTGGTCGAGCAGCTCGCTGTCATCTGACGCGGTGACGGAAGGAAAATCAGGATCAAGGCCCGCGCGGGCGGCTGGTGAGAGGATCTGTGGAAGTCCATGGGCGGCGGCCTCGAGGACCTTGATCTGGATTCCACTGGCGTGCCACAAGGGGACTACAGCGAGCCGGACAGACCTGATCAGCGGGCCCAACTGATCGAAGTCCTCCTCGAGGGTCCATCCGCGTTGCTCTGCCGCTGCTCTCACCAGCGGTAACGGGTTCCGGCCGGCGACGACGATGGTTGCACCAGGTCGCCGTGACAGGACCGCTGGCCAGAGGTCAGAGAGTCGCCTGACGGCCTCCACGTTTGGTGGGTACTTGAGGTTCCCGAAGAACAACAGGTCGGTGTGAGGCTCGGGCGGGCTGACAGAGTCGGGAACGGGAATCGTGACGGGAACCCAGGTCGCCTGCAGCTCACGAGCGTCGGTCCATCCAGCGGCGATACGAGTGACGTGCAGGCCCCGAGAGCGCCGCTCGAACCTCGTGTTCGGGCCGGCGAGACAGCGAAAGGCGCCTCTCTCGAGGAGCCCGACTCCGCGAACCGTCGAACGGTCCCTGTAGCTGACGCTGAGACGATCGATGAAGTCAAGGACCGTGTGCCATGGTCCTTGTGTCAGCTTCGGGTGGAAGGCCCTCGATGTGCAGCACAACACGATGTCGGGCGCGATCCTGTGCAGGTGACCAAGGGTTCCAGACACCGACCAGGAGAGGGTCTCGGGCACCAGGTCGCCCCTCACCAGCGCGGGCAACGAGGTACCGAGGACGTCACGCGCCCTGGCAGGGTGTTCAGACCGCAGAAGGATCTGCTCGACCTCGGCTCCGGCCCCCTCGAATGCAGCTTGAAGCCCCTCGATCCGTTTGAGGGTGCCCATGCCGCCTGCTCGTCCCAGATGCACCAGGACTGCACGCTTTGATCTCACCGTGAGACCCCTGGCTCGTTCGGCATCATGGGTCACCGGGGCTCCGCCCCGGCCCAACAAGTCATGCCTCGGGATCGGGTCACCGACCCCCCATCTTGTCGGGGCGCCCAAGGGCACTCACACCTGGTTCCTTGAGTGGCCCGCTCGCTGCCGCTCACGGTTCGCATGGGCAAGCCCGAAGATGCGCCCCGGTGGCCCGTTGCGCTGTGGTGGCATCTTCGATCTTGCCTCGGCCAGAACTTGACTCGCGATTCACTTGTTTCAACCTCAGAGGGAGCTGGCGGCCACCACGATGAAGATACCGTACCGTCCACAAGCCATGATGTTGGAGTGCCGCCGCTGTCAGCTGCCGACGAGCTGGGCGTCTCCACTGCTCCCTGGAAGGTGTCAGTCGGGATCCCCACATTCAACAGATCCACCAGCCTCAAGAAGGCTGCGGAGTCGGTGCTTGCCCAGGATCACCCCGACATCGAGTTGATCATCTCGGACAACGCATCGACAGATGACACCAAGGTCATCTGCAACGAGCTCGCCGCCGGCGACTCGAGGGTGCGGTATCTGCGGAACGATCACAACCTCGGACCCACAGAGAACTTCAACCTCGTGCGCACAGCCGCGACCGGTGACTACTTCATGTGGCTCGGGGACGATGATCAGATTGACCAGTCCTACGTCCGGCGATGCCTTGAGATGCTCCATCGTTTCCCGGGAACCGCTCTGGCCACCGGGAGGGTCGCGTACCTGAGCCAGGGTGACTTCCAGTACTGGGGCCGGCAGGTGGAGCCACGCGCCGGCCGCGCAACTGCACGAGTGATCGAGTACTGCCAGAGGGTTCGGGACAACGGAACCTTCTACGGGCTCTGTCCGCGCTGGGTGGTCGAGGCCACCGATCCAATGAGAAACGTCATGGGTGGGGACCTGTACCTGGTCGCTTCGATGGCATACCTGGGCCCGTTCCGGAGCGTGCCCGACGTGACGGTCCATCGCGCGACCGGCGGCAGCACCGCTTCACTCCAGAACGTCGCGCGAACCGCGGGGCTGGGGCGCGCCTCCATCGTGCTTCCGCAGTTCGTCATGGTCAGCCAGGTGTTCGCGGATGTCGGCTGGCTCAACGGCACGTACCGGTGCCTCTCTCGCCTGCGCAGGCTCTCGCTTGGTGCGAGCTGCGCATTCGTGTTCTTCTGGCGCTTCGTCGTCCTGAACGGCCCAGGAGCGATCAAGAGAGCGTTGATCCTCGCGACGAGCCACGAGGCGTCAAAGGGTTAGCTTGTGGCGTCGGTCGGGTCGATCTCAGGAAGGGGTCTCGCAACAGTGCCACCAGTGACCGGAGCTCGTGTGCAGCTGAGCCCCCGAGGAGCTCGTTCGTGGACCGTTGCCGAGGTCAAGCCCGGCGTGCCCGGCTATGTCGCGAATCGTGAAGAGCTGCGAGCTTGACCTCCGATGGATACCCTGCGTGCTGTGGCGTATCGCAATGGCGTTCGGGAGACCGAGGCGCCCCGTGCAATTGTGATGAGCGCGCATGTCTGAGCTTGAACCATTGATCGATTGGAAAGATCGGCCGGTCCTTGTAACTGGGGCGACAGGACTGCTGGGCGGGTGGCTGGTCGGCTACCTGGTCGACAGCGGAGCTTGCGTTGTCTGCGTGATTCGAGATGAAGTGCCGACCAGCCGTCTCGTCTCGTCAGGTCTCGCCGATCGCGTCGCGACGGTCCACGGTGATGTTCGTGACCAGGAGCTCCTCGAGCGTGCCTTGGGCGAGTACGAGGTGAAGACTGTCTTCCATCTGGCTGCACAAGCGATCGTCGGGATAGCGAACCGCAACGTCGTGTCCACCTTCGACTCC
>JAHFUU010000142.1 GCA_023264915.1 Microthrixaceae bacterium
CCCTCGGCAGGCAGCTCGGCGGCGGGTCGTGGGCAACGGCAAGCCTTGCCGCAGGGTTCTTCGCGTGCAGCCCGCGCCTGCTGGAGCTCGTCCCTCTCGCCGGCCTGGACTCCCTCGCCAGCACGGCGAGTCGACTCGCGGGCCGGTCGCCTGAGGTCGCGGCCGCCTTCGTCGGTGATGCGCCCTCAGTGCTGGTCCAGGTGGGCCAGAGCGAGCGGCAGCCGCTCCTGACACTCGTGGGCACCGCCTCGGAGCGGTGTCCCGCAGACACCGACCGCTTCTTGGAACGCACACCTTCGCTGCTCGCCCCCCTAGAGCCAGAGGCACGCTCGTCGCTCATGTCAGTTGCCAGTGCCGCCGTCGAGCGCGGCGGCCCAGGAAGCTTCGCCCTGTTCGAAGAAGCGGCCGCGGGCCTCGCGATCAGCGACCCGAACGCCCAGAGGGATCTGCTCTTTGAGGCAAGCAAGGTCTGTGGGTCGAGTCCCCAAGCGGCACTGGAGATGCTGGCCCACGCTCCCGAGGTCGCCGCGCGCCTCGCCGGGGAGCAGGCGAGGGCATGGCGGCAGGCAGGATGGGACCTGCTCGGGGACCCCGATGGCGAGGATCAGGCCCGAGCCTGGTTCAGGCTCGAATCGGCTCGGGCCAACGAGATGCTCGCCGAGCTGGCCGGCCGCGTGGATCTCGCAGACGTGAGTGCCCTGCTGCGCCTGTATGCCCAGGCCCTCACCGGCAGGCCCCTCCTGGTTCAGCCGCGTGCCGTCCTGGGCAACCGTCGGATCGGATGGTCAGGCACCGGCGGTGCGACCACCGACGGGGTGTCGATCTTCCTCCCACCGTCGATAGATGCCTTCGACGACCACGCAGCCAACTTCGAGGCCTACAAGGTGCACACCACGCATCAGGCAACGCGGCTGTCCTTCGGCTCCTTCGAGTTCGAGCTCGGTGTCGACGGGAGGTACCTGCCTGCCCGCGTCCATGAGCGCCCCGCGCTCTCGACGCGGCCTCCGGGCTCGGCCATCGGCAGCTACTACGACCGCTTCCCGGACACCAGGCTCATCGCCTGGCTCTTCGCTCTGGTCGAGGGGACCCGCATCGATGCCTGCGCCGCCCGAGAGTACCCAGGGATCCGGGCCGGGCTGGGCCGGCTCGCGCAGCACGAGGCTTCTGCCCGCCCCAACCCCGCAGGGATGCCGGCTCGCGTCCGGTTCCTCGAAGGCCTCGTTCGCCTGTCGCTCGACCTGGCCGCTTCCCCCCGAACCTCTGGCCTCGGCCGCACAGCACCTCGACACCGTCCGGCAGGCCGGGGCCACGGTCCAAGACAGCGCCGAGGCAGCGGCTGCGCTCTATGACCTGGCGGGATCGATACCGCCAGATGACCCGAGTGGCTCCCCGAGCGCTCGGTCAGGTGCATCGGCCAAGGACCAGACCGGCTCGGACGCTCCTCCCCAACCGGAGTTCCGCGGCGACTTCAAGCCCGAGATCGTCCAGCTCCTGGATCCCGGCGAACCAGCCGACCTCGACGCCCCGACCGAGGCTGTGAAGCTCACCCGGGAGGAGCTCGCCGATCTGCTGGAAGGCTCCCCGGACCTGGACCTTGACAGCATCACCGAGCTCGACGCCTCACAGGTGATCTCTACGGTCGTCGATCACCTCATGGACGAGATCGACGATCGCGCCGGGGAGCCGGACCGAGCTGAGGACCGCGACGACGGCAACGGCACCGAACCCGATCCCGCGATGGACGACGCTGCGTCCGGGAACCCGGAGATCACCTGGTTCGAGTACGACGAGTGGGACTTCGCCGCGCATGATTACCGTCCGGGCTACTGCCGGGTCGGTGAGCGCCGCGGGACCGAGGGTGACGGCGCTTTCTACGAGGAGACGCTCCGCTCGAACCACGGTCTGGTGATCGAGACCCGCCGGCGCTTCGAGCAGCTGAGGCCCGAGGAGTCCCGCCGGGTGTTCCGCCTCGACGACGGGCCTGACATCGACCTCGACGAAGCGATCGCGTTCCACGCGGACAAGCTCGCCGGAACCGGGCCGCTCCCCCGCTTCTACACGCGCCGCAACAAGATCGTGCGCGACGTCGCTGTGGCGCTGCTGCTTGACATGTCCGCCTCGACCAACGACGAGATCGGCCCTGCCACGCCGCCAACGGCTGGCGCCACCGCCAAGCGCGTCATCGACATCGAGAAGGAGTCCGCTGTCTTGATGGTCGAGGCGCTGGGCGCGATCGGTGATGCTTACGGGCTCTATGGGTTCTCGGGGCAGGGCCACGACTCAGTCGAGCTGCATGTCATCAAGGAGCTCGACGCAGCCTTCGACGATGCGGCCCGCCGGCGCCTCTCGGGGATCGAGCCGGTCCGGGCAACCCGGATGGGTCCTGCGATAAGGCACACCACCAGCAAGCTCGACGCCTACCCCGCCAAGGTCAAGATCCTCATCCTGGTGTCGGACGGCCAGCCACAGGACGACGACTACGGGCCTGACCGCGGCGTGATCGACTACGCCGTGCACGACACCAAGCGGGCGCTGCTCGAAGCCAGACGCAAGCGCATCATGCCGTTCCTGATCACAGTCGACAGCGATGGCCATGAGTACCTCGGCCAGATGTGTGGCGACATCGGCTACGAGATCGTTGCCGACATCGAGTCGCTCCCCCGTCGGCTGCCACGCCTGTACCGGTACCTCGCCGGCGACTGACAAAGCCCTGCGAGCAGGGGCACCTGGGCACGCGACTCCGGGCCTAGATCTGCCTCAAGACACGCGGGGCCCAACCCGGTCGCGGCCGGCACGATGGACCCCTTGGCCCGAAGCTGGCGACCTCAGATTTCAGGCCGGGGCGATGTCGACGTTCACCGCTCGATCGATCGGCACGGGCTGCCACTCCATCGGCCCGTAGCGAAGGTGGCCGTACCCGCCCGCGAGGCCGAGGTACTTGACCATCCCCGGCTCGACGTCGTTCGGTCCTGCCCATCCCTCGAACATGAACGGATCCCAGCCGTTGTAGACGGTCACTCCACCCGGGCGCTGGGCCGGAGACAGCTTGGCTTTGACGACGAAGTGGCCGACGTCGTTGGACACCCGCACCGGTTGGTGATCCGAGATGCCCTTCGCCGCGGCATCACCGGGATGGATCACCACGTGCGGCTCTCCGCGGTGGGTCTCGATCAGCACAGGGTTGGCCATGTTCATGGCATGGATCGACCAGCGGTTGTGGCCCGTGGTCATGCGGAACGGATGGTGACCGCCCATCGCCGGCGGGTCCTTGTGCACCGGCAGGTCCTCACCGGCCTCGACGAACCAGGGATGCTCGATGAGGAACTGTGCGCGCCGGGTGAGCGTCGGGTAGGGGTGGCCCAACTCGACGTGGTTGGTGAAGGCGCTGAAGCCCTCTCCGGGCTCGGGCCAGGGGGCTGCCTGGCCCTGTGCCATCGCGAACCGGCCCCAGTTGGTGAAGTGCATGTAGCCCTTCTCGCGAACCGCCTCCAGGTCGGTCCCCTCGGGGACCACACCCGCATAAGCCGAGTCGCGGATCATCTCGTCGATCACGCGTTCTTGGGTGTCAAGTGCACCGTTGAGCGTGTAGCGGTTCCACAAGTCGTCATAGCGGAGCTCGAGCCCGTTGCGGTGCTGGTAGGTCTCGAGTCCGCGGGCTGCGGCGCGGCGCTCGACCGCCTTGCACATGAGGGCGAAGATCTCCCACTCGGGCTTTGACTCCGCTATCGGTTCGACCGCCTGGTCAGAGAGGATCATCGACAGGATCGGGATGTGTAGACCGACCTTCTCGTAGTGCTGGGCAGCGGGCAGCACGATGTCGGAGTGAAGTGCAGTCGCGGACATCCGGATGTCGATGGTGACGATCTTTTCGAGCATGGGCCAGAGGTTCTCGAGCAGCACGCCCCGCCCGCCGCGAGTTCGACGCAGCATGTTGCCACCGCATTCGATGAGCACCCTGGGCGGGCAGTCCGGGCCCGGGCGCTGCACTCCTTCCCACCAGCCCTCGGCAAGCGCCTCGTCGAAGTACTCGTCGAAGCTCCGCGCCATGTCGGGGTCGTTGAAGGTGGGGTTGTTCCACCGCTCGCGCAAGCCCGCGTGCCAGTACCACAGGAAGACCGGCGGGACCATCCCCCCGCCCTCGGAGCCGACGCCCCCCCGCCACATCTCGAGCGACGCGAGCTCGTCGGTCATGGTCGGGTCCTCGGCCTTGATCGCGTCGAGCATCGCGTCGATGCCAGACAGCACCATCTCGGCTCCCTCGATGCCGGGAACGGGCTTCACGTTGGTTATCAGCTGGCCGTCTATCTGGGTGGCTGCCCAGCAGTTGATCCCTGCTCCCGCCCGTCCCCAGTTGCCGGTGAGCCCCAGCATCAGGTTCATAGTCCGCTGGTAGAGGTCTGAGTGGTACGCCTTGTTGGCCCCCATGCCCATGATGATCCGGGTGCGGCCACCGGCCACCTTCCGCGCGATGGTCCGCACCGTGTCGGGATGCGCACCGGTGATCGCCTGGGTCGCCTCGGGCGTGTACCCGTCGAGCACCTCGCGCAGGCGAACGAACAGCGGCCTCACCGTCACCGACTCACCCGACGCGAGGTTCACCGTGGTCTCGCCGGTGAGTGCCGGGTCGTGGTCGACGAGCAGGTTCTCGCGTGACGCGGCAACGATCTGTCCGTCGACCAGATGGAAGAACTCGTCGTCCCTGCCGCCAGGAGTCACGTCGGACTGGCGGAGGAAGCGCTCGGTGTCGGTTCGGACGACCAGTGAGAGGTCGGTCTGGGTCTTGACGAACTCTTCGTCGACAAGGTCTTCTGCGACGATGACCTGGCACATGGCCAACGTGAGGGCAGGGTCAGAGCCCCACCGCACGGGAACGTGGTAGTCGACGTGGGTGTGGCTGGGCGACACGTCAGGTGAGAACAGGACTATCTCGGTGCCGTGGTATCGAGCTTCGCTCAGGTTGTGGAACACCGGGATCAGCGTGTATACGGGGTTGAGGTGCCAGAGGATCAAGGTGTCGGACCTGAACATCTCGCCTTCGCCCAGGATGGGGAAGAACTTGCCGAAGGTGAGGTGATGACCTGGCGCGAAGTCGTTGATCGAGCCGTTCAGGTCCGTCACCGTCGCGCCGAACATCCCGAGGAACCGCTCGGTCCCGATGGACGCGGCCACCTCGGGCGTGCCCTCCTTGAGGATGGACTCTGGCCCGGATGACTCGATCGCGTCGATCAGGGCATCGGCGATCTCATCGAGGGCTTCGTCCCAGCTGATCCTCTCCCACTCTCCCGAGCCGCGCTCTCCCAGACGACGCATCGGGTAGCGCAAGCGGTCCGCGGCCTCGCTCTGCTGGGACCACGCTGCACCCTTGTTGCAGCCGAGCGGGTAGCCGTCCGGATGGTCGCGCTCGGGCTCGTCGTCGCCCATGAAGGGGCCGGGGATCTCCTCCCGTATCACCTTCCCGTCACGGATGAACACGTGGTACGGGCAGAAGCCCGGGTAGCAGTCGACGCAGTGGGACCCCCAGGCGACCGAGTCGAACTCGGTGCGGCGGTGGTAGGCCGCCTCAGCGCTGCGAATCGCGCTCTCGGTGCCGGCCCCGTTGCCAGGACCCCCACCGTTCGCGCCCTGGTGGACGTCTTTCTCGAGCAGCGCCACGGATTCCCCCCTTGGCTCGTTTCTCGCCGCATCAGAGCACAATCCCCATATGGGCGCCATCGATTGTCATGTTGTACCTGTCACAGCTGACACAGCCTGTGCGCACCGGATCCTCGCCCGGACACGCGAGCGGTCGCGATCTGTCACGCCTGAGGCGATGCCCGGCGATTGCCCCGCCCCTGCCCAGCCCCTTGCCGCCGTGTTGCCAAGTGCGGTGGCGTGGTGTTGCCAAACGCAGTATCACGATATATCGTGAGTGCATCGCTACTTCTCATGTGCAAGCGCCGTCGGCGCCCCAGAGGAGAGCTGCAAACCATCCGAGACCAGTCACAAGACTCGTCAGGTAGGGGCGAAGCCCCGTCGAAGAAGGAGACACGATGCACGCATTCCATGAAACCGAAGGGCGCCCGCACGGGCGCGGCAGGCCTGGCGGCCGGGGCCGGGGCGGCTGGGGCCGAGCATGGGGCGGCCCGGGCGGCGGCCCACGCGGCCGCGGACCGCGCGTCGGCAGGGGTGAGACACGAACCGCGATGCTGCTCGTCCTGCTGGATGGGCCCCAGAACCCCTACCAGGTCATGTCCGAGCTCGAGGAGCGCAGCGGCGGCAAGTGGCGGCCGAGCCCTGGATCCGTCTACCCAACCGTGAAGGCCCTGGCCCAGGATGGGCTGATCAAGGTCGACCGCGAGGAGGGCCGCCGCATCCTCTCGCTCACCGACGAGGGTCGCACGATCGCCGAATCCAAGCGCGACGCCGGACCGCCGCCATGGGAGACGATCGAAGAGCCCGGCGCCCAGGCCGGCCTCTTCGACGAGTTCCTGTTGCTGGCGTCCGCTGCCCGCGAGGTGGCTGAGGCAGGTACGGACGACCAGATCGACCAGGCCACGTCCAAGATGGCTGCCCTGCGACGCAACCTCTACGCACTCCTGGCCGAGGAGCCAGCTGACAAGAGCTGAATTTGGCCGTGAACCCTGCCCGCATGGGGCCCCAACCCCATGCTCCTCGCCCGCCTCGCCCATAACCCGCGCCGCCCCACGGGCGGGCGCCGTGAACCCTGCCCGCATGGGGCCCC
>JAHFUU010000143.1 GCA_023264915.1 Microthrixaceae bacterium
TGTCCACAGGTCAGGTGTCCACGGGTCACGTCTCCACAGGTCACGTGTCCACAGGTCAGGTGTCCACAGGTCAGGTGTCCACAGGTCAGGGGTCCACAGTTGACGGTCCCGTGGCCCGTGCCCGACTAGGTGCGTGGCGCCCGAGCCGCCCCGCAGAGCCGGCATCTCGACGAGAACCAGCATCTCGAACGGAGCCGGCATCTCGAACGGAGCCGGCATCTCGAACGGAGCCGGCATCTCGAACGGAGCCGGCATCTCGAACGGAGCCGGCATCTCGAACGGAGCCGGCGCGCCACGAGCTCGCCGGCCCGGGGTGGTCTCGCTGGCCATAACCGAGATCGAACGGCCGATCGCGCTCAGCCAGCGTCCAGAACCGTCCGGGCACCCCGAGCGCGAACCGGCGACCCGGGCACGCCCCGGTCGCAGCGGCGGCAGCGCGAACCTGCCCTACTTCGCCGCCCTCGACGGCGTCAGGGGCCTGGCCGTCATCTCGGTGCTGTTCTTCCACATGGGGTTCTCCTGGGCTGTCGGCGGCTACCTGGGCGTGTCGACCTTCTTCACGCTGTCAGGCTTCTTGATCACGTCACTCCTGCTGGCCGAGAAGAACGCGACGGGCCACATCGCGCTCCGCGCGTTCTGGGTCCGCCGGTTCCGTCGCCTGATGCCGGCCGCGATCGCGGCGATGGTCCTCGCCCTTGTGGTGGCGGTGGTCGGTGACCCCGTTGCCCGCGCGAACATCGGTGGCGACATCGGTGCATGCATCACCTACGTGGCGAACTGGCGGTTCGTGCTGTCGGGCAAGTCCTATTCAGAGCTGTTCTCGACGCCGTCGGCGGTCCAGCACTTCTGGAGCCTTGCGATCGAGGAGCAGTTCTACCTGATCTACCCGCTCGTAGCGTTCGCCGTCTTGAAGGTCGCACGCGGATCGCGCGCGCTGTTCGGTGTGCTTCTAGGCCTATGCACGCTGGCGTCGGTCCTCGCGCCGCTGTGGCTCGGCTTCTCCCATGACCGCATCTACTACGGGACCGACGCCAGGGCGGCCGAGCTGTTGATGGGTGGCATGCTCGCAGTTGCCCTGTACTACCGGCCCATCACCGACGGCCTCGCCCGGTCGGCCAGGGTGCAGTTCACGATGGCAACCCTGGGTGCGGTGTCGCTTGTGATCTGCGTGGTCATCTGGGCACGGGTCGACCAGCAGAGCGACCCGCTGTACGCGGGCGGCTTCCTCGCCTACTCGATCCTCAGCGTGCTGGTGATCCTGGCAGCTCTCCTGCCGGTCGGGCCCGTCAAGGTGCTCCTGTCGACACCGCCGCTGCGCTGGATGGGCAAGATCTCCTACGGCGTCTACCTGTACCACTGGCCGATCTACCTCGCGGTCAGCGAGGACCGAGTGCCGGTCAGCGGCCTGGCGCTGTTCGCACTTCGCGTCTGTTTGACGCTGGCCGTCGCGACAGTGTCGTTCCGCTACCTCGAGACGCCGATCCGCAAGGGTCAGCCCCTGCTGAGCCGGGGCCTGCGGATCCGCCCGGTTCGCCTTGCGCCGGTAGCGCTGACCATGCTCGCCGTCGCCGCGGTCATAGCCGGCATCACCGCTCCCCCACCGGTCATCGATTTCGCCAGGGCACAGCAGGAGCTGAAGTTCTCCGATGCACCGCCCCCCGTGTTCGACCCGAACGCATCAACCCCCCCTCGGCCGCGCATGGCCATGTTCGGGGACTCGACCGCGCTCGAGACGGCGATGGGGCTCAACCAGTACCTGGCCGAGTCGGGCAAGGGCGACCTGGTCGGAGGTGTCACCGAATTGGGATGCAGCCTCATACGGGGTGGCTTCCTCATGGACTACAACGGCGTGGGCAAGAACCAGACGCGCTGCAACCAGTGGGACAAGACCTTCGCTGCAGAGGTGGCGCGGGCCAAACCCAACATCGCGATCATCCAGGACGGGCCATGGGAGGTCGTCTCGCATCAGTTCCCCGACGAACCCCAGAAGTGGTACACGATCGGCCAGCAACGCTTCGACGACTACCTCACCAAGGAGATGCTCGAGGTCATCGACCTCATGGCCTCCCATGGGGCGCAGGTGTACTGGATGACCCTTCCCAAGATGGGCGCCCCAAAGGGCAAGGACGCCCGCAAGTTCCGCGGCGACGCAGCCGATCCCGCACGCGCCAAGCGGTTCAACGAGATCGTCAGCGGCCTCCCTTCGCTGCGTCCCGGCAAGGTCCGTGTGGTCGATGTCGCTGACTGGCTGGAGAAGTCCGGGGAGGACGAGCGCTTGCGCCCTGACGGTGTCCACTTCAGCCCCGCCACGGCCCGCGAGGTCTCCGAGCGGTGGCTCTTCGGCACGGTCACCGGGCTGTTCGACGAGGACTGGATAGCCGCTCGCCATGCTGAGTTCGAGGCCCGCCAGGCCGGTCTGGTGACGCCCGTGCGAGCCCTCGTGGTCGGTGATTCCGCCGCCTTCTCGTTGGGCATGGGCTTGGGGATGTTCGGTGACTCGACCAAGACGATCAAGGTCGGCGTCGAGGCCCAGATCGGCTGCGGCATCGGCCGGGGTGGGGCGCGCAAGAACCACGACCGCAACGAAGCGGTCCCCAAGGAGTGCCAGGCATGGGAGACCGACTGGCCCAAGAAGATCGACCGAGACAAGCCCGATCTGAGCATCGTGGTCAGCGCCATGTGGGACGCGACCGACCGCCAGCTCGACGGTGACTCGACCTGGCGCGGACCGGGCGACGCCACCTACGACGCATACCTCACGCGTGAGTACGCCAGGGCGGCTGACGTGCTGCACTCGCGGGGCGGTCCGGTGATGTGGCTCACCTATCCACCCATCGACGTGGGCCGAGACGAGAAGCCCGACCGTGACTACGCGGTCGACGACCCTGCGCGCATGGCGAGGGTGAATGACATAGTCCGGTCCGTGGCCAGGACGAGACCGTGGATGAAGGTGGCCGACTTCGCCGACTATGCCAACAGGTTCCCCGGCGGCCAGCTCGATGCGCAGATGCGCCCCGACGGCGTGCACCTGACCGCCGACACCGCTCAGGCAGTCAGCCGTGACTGGCTGGCACGCCAGATCCTCGACTTCGTGCGCGACTACCGGGCCGCAATCGCCGCAGCAGCAGGCGCGCCTCCCGTCCCGGTGCCGTCCCTACCCCCGAGCTAGGCGGATCTGTGCACGCGCAGGCAAGGGAATGGATCGCGCGCCAGGTCCAGTCACTCGCCGCGCCACCCTCGTCGGTGCTCGAGGTCGGGAGCCTCGACATCAACGGCAGCGTCAGGCCCCTGTTCGGTGAGGCGGGCCACTACCACGGGATCGACCTCGTGGCCGGCCCTGGTGTCGACGAGGTCGCCGATGCTGCCTGCTGGAAGCCGCCCAGGCTGTTCGATGTCGTGGTGTCTGCTGAGGTTCTCGAGCACGCACCGCTGTGGGACCAGATCCTCCAGACGATGTGGGGCGCGCTCGCCGGTGGCGGCGTGCTTTTGATGACCTGCGCCAGCCACGGCCGGGCACCTCATTCTGCTGTCGACGGGTTGGACGTCCGCGACGGTGAGCACTACGCCAACGTCGGAAGCGAGGCTGTGCTTGCCTGGGTCATGCGGTGGGGGGCCCGACAGTGGTCCATCGAGCACGCCTGCGGGCGTGGGGATCTGTACCTGAGGGTGACCAGACCAAGCGCGGGCCCCGCTTCGGCAACCACCTGACCCGGGATCCCAGACTGCTCAGCGCTTGGCGCCGTCAGAGCGGTAGCTGGCCACGAGATCCTCGATCCCGACACGATCGAGCTCGGTGTCAGCGACGTGGAAGTAGACGCGTTCGGCGTCACGGCGCAAGCGCCAGTGCTCGTCGCCCAGGGCTCTGCGGATCTGCCAGAGGCAGGTCCTCAACCGGGGCCGGTGCCTTCCTTCGGGAGCTTCCGGCCACAGTCGCATCGCGAGATCGGTTGGGGTCATGCCCTCGTCGCCGGCCAGGGCGAGCATGTAGATGGCCATCTCGGCGTGGTGGGTCAGGAACTGCACCGTCTCGCCGTCCATGAGGACCTGGCCCGTGCCCGCCGCATCGAGGCGCAGCTGGTGACCGGTCTCGATCAGCCGCGTGAACGCCTCGTCGCCGTTGCTGAGAGCTATGGCGCGGTCACGCCATGCCTGCGGATCCTGCCCGGGAAGCTGTGCCAGAGCCATCGCCGCGACGGCTGCCCAGTAGGGAGCCCGTGCATCGACGAGGAGCGCATGGGCCATCTCATACAGAGGGGCGGCGTCACCGCCACCGAACGTCTCGACGATGGATGCCTTGACCAGCAGGGCGCGGCCGCGCTCCATGCCGTCGACATCGTCGTCGAGCAAGCTGTTCACAGCGGCCAGCGCAGTCTCGCTGTCACCGGCCTCGGCCGCAGTGACAGCCACGACGCGAGTCGCCATCCGGCTCCACCAGGGAGATGCCCCGGCCAGCCGTGCAGAGGCCGCCCAAGCCTCGCGCAGGCGTTGATCGGCCGGGCGTCCCTCTACGAGCTCGGCTCTCTTGGCCAGGGCGACTCCGAGGGTCACGTCATCTCCAGATCGCTCGGCGATCTGGATCGCATGCTCGAACGCGTCGGCCGCTGACCCGGCGTGCCCTCGCTTGGCGGCGATGATCCCGAGCACGCAGTGCAAGAGCCCGGTCCTCGCCTCAGTGCCCGACAGGTCTGCGAGGCTCTCGCCGATCACCTTCTCGGCCCTGGCGAAGTTGCCCTCGTGGATGGCGAGCATCGCGAGCAGCATCTTGCCTCGAAGCACGCCGTCGGGGTTGTCCCGGGACCGAGAGACCCTCACGCCCTCCTCGCCGAGCCGCCGCGCGGCCGGCAGGTCGCTTCGCTCCCACGCCTTGATCCCGACCTCGACCAGACCACTTCCGCTCAGGGGTGCTGACCCGCCACTGGCCTGGCGGCTGCGCGCGAACCAATGCGATGCCAGCTCGAAGTCGCCGCGACACTCCGCTATCCGGCCTTGGACGAAAGCTGCGAACGAGATGCCTTCGCTGTCGCGCGCACGCTGGACGCTTCGCCATGACATCCTGGCGAGCCGGTCGACTCGTGGGTCATGGGGGCTGTGGGACGCCAGGGCCAGGGCAACCATCAATCGGAGTCTGGGCCGACCTCGGAGGTCCTCCTCGGACAGGTCGTCGACGTCTGGCACAAGCGCGTCGAACCCCTCCTGCTGGATGAGATCGGTTGCGCTTGATTCCAGATATCGCAGGTCGAACCGGACCGGCACCGGCGCCCGAGTGACGTCCACCGTCCACGCATCTCCTGTGTCTACCCCTGGCCTACAAGGGTTGGCGGCACCAGAGCAGGCCGCCGTTGTAGGCCTATCGGCAGGGGCACCCGCTTCCTGAACCGGTCATGCCAATCGAACCGTGAGCTTGGATCGGATCGCCCGCCGGCTCACCCGCGGCTTCCTCGACAGGTCCGTCAGCCGGCGCCTCGACGCCCGTCCGAGAGGGTTCTCGGCCCTGTTCGCGACGTTTCAGGTTTGGCGAGCCCCGCGCACCGGTGGCCGCGACGCTCCGGCGGTGCGCCAGCACGCACCAGCGCACCAGCGCGCCAGCGCGCTCAAGGTGAGGGCGAGGTGCTGGAGGTCGAAGAGGACGAGCTGGACGACGAGCTTGACGAGCTCGAGCTCGATGACGAGCTTGACGAGCTCGAGCTCGATGACGAGCTGGGTGCACTGGATGAGGTGGTGGACGCGCGGGTGGTCGACGTCGAGGCGGACGTCGAGGAGGTTGACGAGGAAGCAGCGGTCGACGAGGTCGATCCCGTGGTGCCCGGCCTGGCGGTGGTCGCCGTCGGCGGGCCGGGCTGGTCGGTGCCCCGCGTCGCGACGAAGATCAGGGCCGCTGCCAGCAAGAGGATCACTATCAACAACGCGCCGATCAACCAGCCGCGGGCCTGGTCGCCGCCCTCGGTCGGCTCGGGACCGTCGGGAACGTCCGTGTCGCCCGCGGTCGCGCCGGGGTCGTGGGGCCCCTGCCCCGCACCGGCCGTGCCGCCAGCAGCTGTCGGCCCGCCTGGAGCCACACCGGAGCTGGCGTCTCCCCCGTCGCCCAGGTCCAGCGGTTGGGTTGGCTCATCTGCGGGAGAGCTCGCATCTGAGTTGGTTGGAGGATCGCCCTCGCTCAATTCGTGCTCCCCGTTGACGGGCCCGAGCGTCCCCGGGTGAAGGTGCGTCTGGCGCGCAGTGTAACTGCACCAGACCGCCCGGCCGGCGCCGGCGATGAACCGAGGGCTGGCTTCGCGTAGGTTGTCGGGGCTCGCGCACAAGGAGGGCTCCAATGCCAGACCCAGCTCAGCTCTTCATCGATGGCATCGGTGCCGGAGCTGTTCTCTCAGGCGACGACATCAAGGACGACTACTGCCATGACGAGGCGCTCACCGCCGACCCGGTCTGCCCGGTCGCGGTGGTGCTGCCCAGCAGTACCGAGGACGTCGTCAAGATCGTGCAGATCGCGAGCGAGCACGGCATACCGGTCACGGCCAGGGGCGCGGGGACGGGCATGTCGGGGGCGTGCCGGCCCGTCGAGTCGGGCATCGTGGTCTCCTTCGAGCGGATGAACCAGATACTCGAGGTCGACCGGGACAACTTCGTGGCCGTGGTGCAACCCGGCGTCCAGCTCGACCAGCTCGACGAGGCGCTCGCCCCATCGGGGATGGCCTACCAGGT
>JAHFUU010000144.1 GCA_023264915.1 Microthrixaceae bacterium
CCCAGTTGTTGTGAATAAGGGTTGGAGAGTCCTTCCAGCAGAGGGTGATGACGATCCTGTGCCGGTGCAGTCCGGCCTTGACCGCCTGCTCGATCACCTTACGGGGGCACCGGCAGTCACAACGACAACGTTGTTCGAACGGTGGGGGGCGATCGTTGGTGTGACCTTGGAGAGGCACACTCAGCCGCTTCAGATTCAAGAGGGCGTCTTGACGGTGGCCGTCGACGACCCAGCCTGGGCATCGCAGCTTCGGTTCCTCGAATCAGAGTTGAGGCAACGGATCTCGACAGAACCAGGAGGCAGCCGCGTCAACCGGCTTGAGTTCGTTGTGCGCCCCGCCGGGTTCGAAGGAAGGTGAGGGGCATGCGGATGCCTTCATGTCCAGTCGGTCTCTCTGGCTGATGGAGCCTGATCAACAGAGCAAGACAACCATATAGCAAGAGCTCGGTTTGCGGTACCGCTCTATTGTGTGCGCCCAAGGGCACGAGAAGCCAGCGAGTGTCAGCTGTGACCCCCCTCGGCTGGTAAGCTGGAGTATCGGTGATTTGGGCCGTTGACCTGCGTGTTCTCTTGTTCGGGTAAAGGCGACGGCCAGTCCACGGTCACCCTCCACGAGCAGCAAACCCAACCCCGAAAGGCCGCGCCTTGGCGACGACCACCAGCAACTACGACGCGAGCTCCATAACAGCGCTAGAGGGCCTAGAGCATGTTCGGAAGCGGCCCGGAATGTACATTGGCTCGACGGGCGTGGGAGGGCTCCACCACCTTGTCTATGAGGTGGTGGACAACTCAGTCGATGAAGCAATGGCGGGTCATGCGTCACGCATCACGGTCACGTTGCTGGCTGACGGCGGCTGTGAGGTGATCGATGACGGGCGTGGTATCCCGGTCGACCCCATGAAAGACAAGAAGCTCAAAGGGATGCCTGCGGTAGAGGCCGTTCTTTCCCAGCTCAACACCGGCGGAAAGTTCGACGGCGATGGGTACAAGGTCTCTGGCGGCCTGCATGGGGTTGGCGTCTCGGTGGTGAACGCGCTTTCGTGCCGGCTTGAGTGTGAGGTCGACCGCGATGGCCTGCGTCACTTCATCGAGTTCAGAGGTGGTGGCAAGGTCAAGACGAGACTGAAGGAGATCGGCAAGGCGCCCCGCGGAAGAACCGGCACGACAATCCGCTTCTGGCCGGACCCGGAGGTGTTCGAAACCACAGACTTTCGACCTCAAGCCCTCCTGGAGCGGTTCCAAATGATGGCCTTCTTGAACAAGGGTCTCGAGTTGCGCTTCTCAGATCGTCGTCCCGATGGCCACGCCGAGCCGGTCAGCTACCACTACAACGATGGCATTCGTGATTTCGTCAAGCACATCAACGAGTCCAAAGAGCCGTTGTTCAAGAAGCCTGGTTACTTCACCCAACAAGAGGACGACCAGGAAGTCGAGGTGGCCTTTCAATGGAACACCGGCTTCAACGCGGATGGCATCCACTCATTTGCCAACGGCATCGCCACGATCGAAGGGGGTATGCACGAAGAGGGCTTCAAGAAGGCTTTGACCAAGGTCGTGAAGGATTACGCGGCCAACAGCACCACTCTTCTCAAGAAGGATGACAAGCTCGAGGGTGAAGACATACGTGAGGGCCTGACGGCCATCGTCAGCGTCAGACTGCGCGAGCCTCAGTTCGAAGGCCAGACCAAAGGGAAGCTAGGGAACGTTTCGGTCAGGTCGCTGCTGGAGCGGGCGACCTATGACAAGCTCGGTGACTGGCTTCAAGAGAACCCCACCGAGGCCCGGAAGGTCGTTGCCAAGGCCATCCAGGCATCGCGGGCCCGCGCCGCCGCCCGCGCCGCGCGCGACAAGACGCGGCGCAAGTCAGCCCTAGAGGGTGCTGGGATGCCCGACAAACTGAAGGATTGCTCGAGCCGCAATCGGGACGAGTGCGAGCTGTTCATCGTCGAGGGGGACTCTGCTGGCGGGTCGGCTACCCAGGCCCGCGACCCTCGGATCCAGGCCATCCTGCCCATTCGAGGCAAGATCCTCAACGTCGAGAGAGCGCGTCTTGACCACATGCTCAAGAACACCGAGATCCAGACGCTCATCTCGGCGATCGGCGCCGGCCTGGGCGAGGACTTCGATGCTTCAAAGGTGCGATACGACAAGATCATCATCATGTGCGATGCGGATGTCGATGGCTCCCACATCCGCACCTTGTTGCTCACGTTCTTCTTCCGCCAGATGAAGGCGTTGTTCGAACCAGATCACGAGCACGTCTACATCGCCCAACCCCCCCTGTACTCAACCGTGGTGGGCAAGGAGAAGATCTACCTGAAAGACGACGCCGCCAAAGACCAGTTCCTCTCCGAGCACCCCACCCACAAGAAGGAGTTCCAGAGGCTGAAGGGTCTGGGAGAGATGGACTGGGAAGAGCTTGGTGAGACGACGATGAGCTCTGACAAACGGACCTTGTTGCGGGTGAACGTGGAGCAGGCGGCAATAGCCGACGAGGTTCTATCCATCCTGATGGGTGAGAACGTCGAACAGCGCAAGCAGTTCATCCAAGCCAACGCCAAAGACGTCCGGTTCTTGGACATCTAGTGGGTTCACACCCCACCCGCGTCGCGGTGACTGCTTCCCCAACCGAAGAACCTGACGGGCCTCCGCCCGTGCCCCATGGAAGTGAGCGAGGCGCGGCCTGCGCCAGCAGAAAGAAGATTTGATGTCAGACGAGCCAACCATGGGAAACGGGAGCGATGGCGCGCTTGTGGCTATCCAACCCATAGAGATCCAAGAGGAGATGGAGCGGTCGTTCCTCGACTACGCGATGTCGGTCATCACAGCGCGGGCGCTGCCCGACGCCCGCGACGGCTTGAAGCCAGTGCACCGCCGGATCTTGTGGGGCATGCACACCGCAAGGGCCCTTCCAGATCGACCAACGGTCAAGTGTGCCCGGATCACCGGCGACGTCATGGGCAAGTACCACCCGCACGGTGACAGTGCCATCTATGACGCGATGGTTCGGATGGGACAGGACTTCTCCCTCCGGCATCCTCTGGTCCAACCAAAAGGCAACTTCGGGAGCCTCGATGATCCCCCGGCAGCTGCGCGCTACACCGAGTGCCGGCTTGCTCCTATCGCCATGCACATGCTCGACGGCATCGATGAGGACACCGTCGACATGGTCGACAACTACGATGGGCAAGAGGTTGAGCCCCATGTGCTCCCATCACGGTTTCCAAACCTGCTGGTCAACGGGAGCCAAGGCATCGCCGTCGGGATGGCCACGAACATCCCACCCCACAACCTCGGTGAGGTCGTCGATGCGGTAGTGCACCTGCTTGAGGACCCCAGTGCAACCCCTGATGATCTGATGCAGTTCGTCAAAGGTCCGGACTTCCCCAAGGGAGGTTCGATCATGGGGCGCGGCGGGATCATCGACGCGTACCGCACGGGCAAGGGGAGCATAAAGCTGCGGGCCAAAGCCGAGATCGAAGAGGGCAAGCGAGGTGACCAGATCGTCGTCACCGAGCTGCCCTACCAGGTCAGCCCAAACGGGGTGCTCGGCAAGATCCGTGAGTTGGTCGAGGCGCGAGAGCTCGAAGGTATCGCAGACCTCAACGATGAATCAGCCAAAGGGAAGACGCGGATAGTCATCAAGCTCAAGCGCGATGCAAACGCCAACGTGATCCTGAACAACCTGTTCAAGCGGACCCAGCTTCAAGCCAACTTCGCCGTCAACACGGTCGCCCTTGTCGACGGCGTGCCTAGGACGCTCAACCTTCGCGACGCTCTCGTTGCCTACATCGAGCACCAGGTGGAAGTGATCCGCCGGCGGTCCGAGTTCAGGCTTGCCAAGGCAAAGGATCGGCTACACATAGTCGAAGGTCTTCTCAAGGCCATTGGCATCATCGATGACATCATCGCAGCGATCAAGGCTTCAGCTGACAAGCCCGAGGCCCGAACCAAACTTGTTGCGAAGCCGTTTGAGTTCTCGGAGATACAAGCGGAGCACATCTTGGACATGCCCTTGTCGCGCCTGACACGCCTCGGTCGCGAGCAGTTAGACGACGAAGCCAGCGACCTCCGAGCAACCATCGCCGATCTCGAGGCGATCCTGCGCAGCGACACGAAGCTCCGTGGTGTGATCAAGGCTGAGATCTCAGACATCAGAGACCGGTTCGCAAATGACCGTCGAACCGAGATCACCTTCGATGAGGGTGAGATCAACATCGAAGAGCTGATAGCCGACGATGATCTGGTCGTAGTGATGTCCGCAAAGGGCTACATCAAGACCGTTTCGGCGGATGCCTTCAAGACTCAAGGGCGGGGAGGGCGGGGAGTCGCAGGGGCCAAGGTCAAAGACGAGGACTACGTCAAGCACATCATCCACACCTCTGCGCACGCCTACCTGCTCTTCTTCTCGAGTCGCGGCCGCGTCTACAGGCTCAAGGCCCACGAACTTCCGATGAAGGACCGAACTGCCCGTGGCACAGCCATCGTGAACCTGCTGGCGTTGCAGCCGGGAGAGACGGTCGAGTCGATCATCGACACGCGTGATTACGAGACGAACCACTTCTTGTTCTTCGCGACCAAGAAGGGCCAGGTGAAGAAGACCAAGTTCAACGAGTACGACAACTCACGTAGGGATGGCCTGATCGCACTCAATCTCAAAGATGATGACGAGCTGGTAAGGGTGATCCCGACCAACGGCACTGACGACATCTTCATGGTTTCCCGGCTGGGCATGACGATCCGCTTCTCTGAAGAGGAGGTGCGCGCAATGGGGCGCGCAGCAGCCGGTGTCCGAGGGATGAAGATGCGTCCAGATGACGAAGTCGTCTCGTGTGATGTTGCTCGCGACGATGTCGCAATCCTTATCGTCACCGAAGCCGGCTTCGGCAAGCGGACCCAGCTTGACCGGTTCAACCGGCAAGGTCGTGGGGGACAGGGTGTCCGAGGCATGAAGATCACGGCTCAACGAGGGAAGGTCGTGAGCGCATTCATGGTCGGCATAGACGACGAGATAATCGTCATGGCCACTGGTGGGATTGTGATCCGGATGCCGGTGAGGGAGATCTCCTCACAAGGTCGAGACGCAACCGGGGTTCGATTGATGAACCTCGAGCCCGAACAGCTGGTTGCGGCCGTGGCTCCTGTGCTGCAGGCTGACGTTGATTAGTTCGTCGCTGGGCACCCGCCCCAATTGCTGATCTCGGTTCACAACCCCATCAAGGCCTCACTCCACGTGGCCTGCTCTCACAGCGCCTATCGGGAGAGCCGCCGGCCGGCCTTGGCGGAGACCGGCCCTGTACCACATCAAGGCTTCTGAAGCTGAGCCCTTGACGACCCGCGCAGGCGAGCGTTGTTGACGAAAGACATTGGGCCTGGTTGGCCCCTCTCATCAACAGACGAACCAGAGGCAGCGCATCATGGAGATCACATGTCAACCTAGGGGCTACCCCCAACGTCTAACAGATATGGGTCAGGTGACTCCGTTTGTCGCGCTGATGATCGCAATGGTGGCAGGCGCTCTCATATTGGTGTCCCATCTCGGCGGGGCAGCCGCTGATCGTGCAAGAGCGCGTACGGCCGCAGATGCAGCAGCACTTGCTGGAGCTGTGGGAGGTGATGACGCCGCGCGGCGCGTTGCGGTCGCCAACGGGTCCTCGCTCATAGCTGTGGCCCGAAGTGGGTACGAGACCGAGGTGACAGTCGAGGTCAACCAGGCCCGGGCGACAGCTCGGGCCCGCCTCAGCTGGAGCTTAGGACGACCAGGGGCGCCCAGTTAGTGGAGCCGTCTTCGGGTCAGACCTCGGTTTCCCATACACTTGGGGCCGTGTCGTCCCCCGAGTCGAGCTTTGCTCCAGCGGCCGAGCCCGCCTCTGGCTCTGATGAAGCTGACGCCGCACTTGTAGACAACGAGCTGCCCGCCCGATCCAACGGCACCTCCCGACCCAGATTGGCTGTTCGACCTACGCCGATAGTGCCGATCGAGCGCGATCGTCCACAAGAGGCCGTACCAGACGAGGACTACTCAGGCCCCCACACCACCGAGCTCGAGTTCGATGATCCACTGGTGGATCCCTACCACGATGGCTCAGCCGACGCTGATGCCGCGGTGCAAGACGACGCTGATGTCTTGGCAAAGCCAGAGATCTCAGGTGGGGTCACCCAAGACGATGCTGCCGAGATGCGCAGCCGCAAGGACACCCGCGGCAAGCTGAAGGCGCGCAAGGTAAGGCGCGTGGTGCGATATGTCTCGCCGTGGTCAGTTCTCAAGGTCTCACTGTTGTTCTACGTGTGCCTTTGGGCCATCGGCACGATCGCTTCAGTGCTGCTTTGGCGCGTCGCAGTTGAGACTGGCGGTATCACCAACGTAGAGAAGTTCATAGCGAAGCTGTTCGGTGAGAAGTCATTCACCATCGATGGTCGGGAGATCCTCCGGGCGAGCACCATCGCGGGGGCCATTCTGGTGTTTGCCGGCACGGGTTTCACGGTGCTGATGAGCCTTCTGTTCAACGTGATCTGCGACATAACCGGGGGAATACGCTTCACGGTCCTCGAGCTCGCGTCGACCAGGCGTCGGCTTCGAAAGAGTGCTATGGAGCGTCAGTCGGGTGCCAGGTCGAACGGCCAGTAGGGGATGTTGCTCCTGGCCGCTCGCTCTTTCGAACGAACTAGCCACTAGCCGCGCCCGCTGCTACGGT
>JAHFUU010000145.1 GCA_023264915.1 Microthrixaceae bacterium
AAGGCCACCCGACCGATGACTCCCTGGCGGGCACCGACGTCACATCCGAGGGCTGACCCGGGTCGAGCGCCGTGCAGCCCGGGTCGATCTTCTCTCCACTCAGCGTCGCCATGGCGGGTCGTTGTCGGTGTCTATCCCGTTCTGGAGGATGCATGCGCTCACCTCGGCCGGCTCGACACTGCCCTCTGCGGCGAGTGCGCCGAGCACCGCGACCTGAACGTGGGCCGAGTCGGTCTCGAAGAACCTGCGGAGAGCGGCTCGCGTGTCAGATCGACCGAAGCCGTCGGTTCCCAGTGCCATGAAGTTGCGGCCGGCAGGTACGAACCGCGCGATCTGATCCGGCACGGCGGCCATGTAGTCGGTGACCGCGACGATCGGACCCGAAGAGCGAGCGAGCTGATCGGTGACGTGGGCCGAACGGGCCGGCTCACCGGGATGAAGGCGGTTCCAGCGCGCGACCGCGAGGGCGTCGTCTCGTAGCCTCTTGTAGGAGGTGGCTGACCAGAGCTCCACGGCCACACCGTGATGCGCTGCGAGCTCGTCGCGCGCGTTGCGTGCCGCACCTTGGGCCGACCCCGAGAACAGGACGGTGGCACGGGGAGCACCCCTGGGAAGCCCCTCGGTCCGGTCCGCCCATCTGTAGAGGCCGGAGACCACGTCGGACTCGGTCGTCCCGTCCGGTGTCGGACCCATCTCATAGGTCTCGTTGTAAAGGGTCAGGTAGTAGAAGACGTCCTCGGACGCTGGGCCGTACATGCGGTCGATTCCATGCTTGACGACAGCAGCCATCTCGTACGCGAAAGCCGGGTCGTATGCCTCACATGCGGGCACGGTCGATGCGAGGAGCGGTGAGTGGCCATCTTGGTGCTGGAGGCCCTCGCCCAGAAGGGTCGTGCGTCCTGCCGTGGCCCCAACCAGGAACCCCTTGGCTCGAGCGTCAGCTGCCGCCCAGATCAAGTCACCAACCCTTTGGAAGCCGAACATCGAGTAGAAGATGTAGAACGGCACCATGGGCACGCCCCGATGCGCATAGCAGGTCGCCGCCGCAGTCCATGATGCAAGTGCACCGGCCTCGGTGATGCCTTCCTGCAGGATCTGGCCTTCGGTCGACTCGCTGTATGACAGCACGAGGTCGTGGTCGACGGGCTCGTACACCTGGCCTAGCGACGAGTAGATCTTGAACTCCCTGAACAGCGAGTCCATCCCGAACGTCCGGGCCTCGTCAGGGACTATGGGAACGACACGTGGACCGAAGTCGCGGTCGCGCAACAGGTTCCTGAGCATGCGCGTGAATGCCATGGTGGTGGACACTTGGCGGCCCGGGGATCCGGCGAACAGCTCCTCGAACGCCGAAGCCGGCGGGAGGGCCAGGGGGCGACGGGCCACCGTCAGCCGGCATGGCAGCGGCCCGTCGAGCGCCTTGCGGCGGGTCATCATGTAGATGCTCTCTGGAGAGTCCGTTGCGGGCCGGAAGTACGGCGGGTCCTCGCCTGCGAGCGCCTCATCGGGGATCTCGTCGTTCAACCGCAGGCGGTCACGGAGCAGCCTGAGCTGCGACGCGGTCATCTTCTTGATCTGGTGCGTGGCGTTCCGCCCCTCGAGGTCCGGACCGAGGGTCCAGCCCTTGATGGTCTTCGCCAGTATCACCGTGGGAGCACCCCTCAGGTGGGTGGCTGCCTCGTAGGCCGCGTACAGCTTCTGGTAGTCATGGCCGCCGCGGGGAAGGCTGCGAAGGTCGTCGTCTGAGAGGTGCTCCACCATCTTGTGCAGGCGCGGATCGGGACCGAAGAAGTGGTCGCGGATGTGGGCTCCGTCCGAGACCGCGTACCGCTGGAAGTCCCCGTCGGGCGTCGTGTTCATCTTGTGAAGAAGCACGCCGTCCACGTCCCGGGCCAGGAGAGCGTCCCAACGCGATCCCCAGATCACCTTGATGACGTTCCAGCCAGCCCCGCGGAACACCGACTCGAGCTCTTGTATCACCTTGCTGTTCCCGCGCACGGGGCCGTCCAGCCTCTGCAAGTTGCAGTTGACAACCCAGGTCAGGTTGTCGAGCTCCTCCCTGGAGGCAAGTGAGATCGACCCGAGCGTCTCCGGCTCGTCGCACTCGCCGTCACCCAAGAAGCACCAGACGCGGCTGGCGGATGTGTCGTCGATCCTGCGATTGGACAGGTAGCGGTTGAAGCGGGCCTGGTAGATCGAGTTGATGGGGCCAAGGCCCATGGAGACCGTCGGGAACTCCCAGAACTCGGGCATCAACCTGGGGTGCGGGTAAGACGACAAGCCCCCGAGGCCGCTGCCTTCCCCACCGGGCCGGGACACCTCGCGCCTGAAGTTGTCCAGGTCCTCCTCGTCCAGGCGGCCTTCCAGGTAGGCCCTGGCATAGATCCCTGGGGCGGCGTGGCCCTGGATGTAGAGATGATCGCCCGGCGCGCCGGCATCGCTGCCCCGGAAGAAGTGGTTGAAACCGACCTCATAGAGAGCGGCGCTCGACGCGAACGTCGAGAGGTGGCCGCCGATGCCCTCGGCGCGCTTGTTGGCCTTGACGACCATCACAGCCGCGTTCCATCGGATGAAGGCCCGGATGCGGCGTTCGATGTGCTCATCTCCTGGGAACCACGGCTGGTCCCTTGGCGGGATGGTGTTCACGTAAGGGGTGCTGACCTCTGCGGGTGTGCCGATCTGACGCAGCCGCGCCCTCTCTGTGAGCTTGGAGATGATGTAGCGCGCCCTGGTCGCCCCCCTCGCATCTATGACCGCGTCCAGTGAGTCGAGCCACTCTCGCGTCTCATCCGGGTCGATGTCGGGGAGCTGGTTGACGAAACCGTCGAGGGCCATACCCCTCCTCAATGCCCGTCCTTGCGATTCCCTTGGACGGCTTCCATCTTTGCGCGCGCTGGGGAGCTGCGCGCTGGAGTGTCCGGTATCCTCACCCGGTGACGCGGCGCTGGTCTCACACGGTCGTCCTGTTGTTTGCGGGCGCGATCGCCGCGGCGGGGGCCCTGCCTGCCGCCGCTGACCCTTCCACGATCACCGCGGCGGGCGACGCGTACGCGCCGGTCTCGTTCAGGCCCGCCGACAGCACCTGGCGAGACCTCGGGGCCAGCACGGCTCTCGCGGACGGCCGGCGGATGTGGGCCTTCGGTGACACCTTCGAGCCTGGTGCCCCCCGGTACTCCTCGGTGCACTCGAACACCGTCGCACTGACCGAACCCGGTGACCCCGGAACCTTCGTCGAGCCATTGGATCCAAACGGTCATCGCGGCACGACCGTGCCGCTCACCGCTCCCGAAGCGGCCCTCAGCTTCGGGCAACGGTTCTTCCCCGTCGAGCCTGCACGGGTCCATGACACGCGCCAGGCGCCCGGCACGCGACTGGGCCCCGGCCAGTACCGCGACGTCACCTTTGCGGTCCCGGCGGACATCAGCGGCCCGGCCTCTGTCGTGTTCAACCTGACGGCGATCAACACCACTGCATCAGGAACCGACCTCGAGGTGACCGAACCGACGGCACCCGTTCAGCCGACGACCTCAGGCCTGAACCTCAAGGGCCATGAGACCGCCGCGAACCTACAGACCGCTGCCATGGGGCCTTCTGTGGACGACCTCTTCGGCCAGCCGAGCACGATTCGCATTCGCAACAGCGCGAGCTCGGTCGAGCTGATCATCGACCTGGTCGGCTTCGTCGCAGAACCCCTTGCCGGCCAGATCCCGGGCGCCAGGGCAGTGCTCGGGTTCTCGCCGACTGAGCCGACCCGGGTGTACGACTCGACCGTCTGCGGTCCGGGCCGGAACCTCGGCCCCGGCGAGACCGTGACGGCACAGGTTCGCGACGGCGTCTGCCTCGGTGCCGGCTCAGCGGCGGTGCCCGCCAACGCCGCGGCCGTGCTGGTCAACCTCACCGCTGACGGCCCGGGCTCGACTCGACCCACACACCTCACGGCCTACGCGGAGGGCGCACCGAAGCCTTCCACCTCCAACCTCAATCTGGCGGACCACGATGTGCGGGCCAACCTGGCAGTTGTCGGGCTTGCCCCGGGTGGAGGCATCTCCCTGTACAACTCCGAAGGCTCCTTCCGGGCGATCGTCGACGTGCTCGGGTACTTCACCCCCGCTGCTGCCCCCGACACGAGCTCGGCGTTCGTGCCGATCGCGCCGTCGAGGGCATGTGACACGCGGGAGGCAGCGTCGCTTTGCGCGGGCCCCTTGGGACCGCAGCATTCTCGCTCGATCCAGGTTGAGCCCGCCGTGGTGCCCCGCGACGCGACCGCGGTGGCCTTGACGGTCACGGCCGTGTTCCCCACCGCAGCCACGCACCTGACCGTGTGGGGTGGTGGTGTGAGACCTGGAGCCTCCAACCTCAACGCCGGTCCGGGATCGGTGCGGGCAGCGATGGTGGTTGCCAAGGTTGGGGCCTCGGGAGAGGTCGAGGTCTTCAACAACTCTGGATCCGTTGACGTCATCGTCGACGTGGTCGGGTTCTTCGCACCGCAAGCGACCACCTCCGGCTCATGCTCGGGCGTCCACGGGAGGATCGCCAACTGGCCGGCAAGCATCGTCGACCTCGGTGGCGGGGCAGTGCCGGGCACCGACCGGGTCGCCATCTACTACACGCGCTGGCTCGTCTGCTCAGAGTACGTGTACCTGTCCCAAGGCACCGGTGTCGCCTTCGTCCAGATCCAGGCGGGCCGCCCGGCCGAGGTGCCCCTGGTGGCCGAACGCCACGAGCTCGAGTCAAGCCCGGATGGGTCCTACCCGACGGGCGCCCACGTCAAGGGTGGCATCCTCCGGGACGGCTTCGTGTACCTCTACGGGTGCGATCATTCCTCGAACGGGTGCTTCCTGCGGCGGGCTGCGGTCACGTCCGATCTGGGCGACACGGCGAGCTACACGTACTTCGCCGCGAGCGACGGGTCCCCCTCCTTCAGCCTCTCGGTGACGGCGCAGACGCCGATCCCGTTCAGTCCGACAGGCCCGATCCCTGACACCCAGTTCCCGGCATCGGATCTGTCTGTGGATTGGTTCGGCGAGCTCGCTGGCGGGACTTTGGTCATGATGTACGAGCCCCGATGGGACAGCGGCAACAGGCCGGTCATCGTGCGAACGGCCCCGGCTCCATGGGGACCTTGGAGCGAACCTGTCCACAAGGCCGATGGAGGGCAACCCCATGTCGCGGGGTGCGATGTCGGTTCCCTCGACGCGCTGTGCCGGGCCTTTCACCTCAACCCTGGTGCCTCGGACCGAACACATCTGTGGTTCAGCTTCTACGCGGGCGGGGACCACATGCTGAAGCACTCGGTGCTGCCCATCGGCTGAGCAGACGAAACGCGGACAGGTCCCCGCGGGCGCCGCGCAATCTGGGCCTTTCGACGACGGGCCGGGTGTCGGTAGCCTGAGCGACGTGGAGAGGTTCGGGTTCGTCGGTCTGCCCAACGCCGGCAAGTCTTCGTTGTTCAACGCCCTGTCAGGATCGAGCGCGCTCGCCGCGCCCTATGCCTTTGCCACCAAGGACCCCAACGTCGGCACGGCTCGCATCCCAGATGACAGGCTGAAGCGCCTGGCAGCGATGTCCAACAGCGCAAAGGTCGTCCCAGCGACAGTCGAGTTCATCGACATCGGTGGGCTTGTCGAGGGGGCGAGCCAGGGTGAGGGGCTCGGAAACCGCTTCCTTGCCAACATCCGGGAAGTCGATGCGGTCGTGTTCGTGCTTCGGGCGTTCTCAGACGACGACGTGCCAGGTCCGACCGATCCCCTCGAGCACCTGCGAGTGCTCGAGATAGAGCTGGCACTGGCGGATCTCGAGACCGCGGAACGGCAGCTGGACAAGCGTCGCCGGGCTGCCAAGGGTGACAAGGCACTGATCGATGGTGTGAAGGCCCTCGAAGCGGCCCATGAGGTCCTCGCCGAGGGCACCCCCCTGTATCGCAGCGACCTCGACTCGCAAGAACGCGATCATCTGCGTGACCTGTTCTTCCTGACCAACAAGCCGGCGCTCGTGGTGGTGAACGTCGGCGAGGCAGACATCGGTCGCATCGACGAGCTGGCTGCACCGGTGGCGGCCGAGCTTGCAGGCAGGGCGGAGATCGTCGGCATGTGCGTTCAGCTCGAGGCCGAGGCCGCGCAGCTCCCCGAGGACGAGCGAGCCGAGATCCTCGATGCCTTCGGCCTGGGGGAGGGTGCCCTGCCCCGCTTCATCCGGTCGGCCTACCACCTGCTCGGGTTGCGCACCTTCCTGACCACAGGCGAGAAGGAGTCTCGCGCGTGGACCTTCAAGGCGGGATGGAAGGCACCGCGGTGCGCGGGTGTCATCCACACCGATTTCGAGCGCGGCTTCATCCGGGCAGAGGTCATCCACTGGGATGACCTTCTCGAGATCGGATCGTGGCCAAAAGCCCGAGAGCTCGGAAGGCTTCGGGTCGAGGGCAAGGACTACGAGGTCGCCGATGGTGACGTGCTCGAGATCAGGTTCAACGTGTGAGGGCCTGGCATGGCTTGGTTGGTGCTCGGGACCAAGGTGCTGGCTAACGTCGAGGTTGCCGAGAGGCGCCGTGATCGTGCCCGTGGGCTGCTAGGACGCGATGGGATAGAAGGGGCGATCTTGTTGAGCCCCGCCCGATCGGTGCACACGATCCTGATGCGGTTCCCCATAGATGTGGCGTTCTGCGATAGCAACCTGCGCGTCGTGAAGGT
>JAHFUU010000146.1 GCA_023264915.1 Microthrixaceae bacterium
GTCGAGTCAATCCAGTCTGGTGCCGTATACGGGTTCGCAGCGCAGGTTGACGGCTTGTGTGAACGCATCCAGAAGGATCTCGGCGAATGCACAGTCATCTCGACAGGGGGACTGGCCGACCTGATCACTCCCCTGTCTCATTGCATCGCCCACACCGAGCCGTGGTTGACATTGCACGGCCTGCGGCTCGTATACGAGAAGAACACCTGAGCTGGGGCGTCCTGGCGACCCGTCTCGGGTCTGTCCCGCACTCATGGTAACTCTCGGTAGATGTCTCCGGGCGCACCTGCAAGCGAGCAACAGGCGACTGGAGCCGCTCTTGGAGGGGGTCCACAGGACCACAGAACTCGCTGACCTCCTGTCCGGGCGCCGGTCCCTGGCTCGGACAGGAGGTCGCGATCGGAGGGCAAGTCTCCTGGGCCTCTTCGGTAGGCCTTCGCCAGGTTGACTTGCGCGCCGGATACCTCAACGGAAGAAGGCGCTGCGGGCCTCAGTCGAAGCGCTGGTGGACCACGTCTATCAGGCGCCGTCCCGTTTCGACCGGGCCCCTGTCACGGTGCTCCATCACGATCCCAGCGACCATGAGTGCTATCCCACCTGCTGCCAGCCCGACTGGGGTTGGGATGTTGAGGTCGCGGACGGCAAAGCACTCATGAGCGGTCAGTACGATCAGGATGCCCGTGCCCAACAGCAGTGGGGCCGACAGCCGTCGCAGTCCACCCACCAGAACCGCCGTCAAGCCGACACATCCGGCAACCACCGCATGGGCGAACCCGTGACCGTACATCCGCTCCGCGAGCGCAGTCCCGCCGAGCAGGGCGATCGATGGCGCATATGCCAACCAGGATCCGGCACCATCTTCCTCGCGGCGGACCCTCATGCCGGCCAGCACCAGCACAGCTGACACGGGCGCCACATAGGCATCGAGGGCTTGTACTGCATTGCAGGCGAGCTCAAGCCAGATGCCGAAGATGACAATCACCAACCCTGCGAAGGCCGCATCGATCCGGCCGAACCGCGCCGCGGCGACAGCGAGCGCCCCACCGATGAACATGAGGCCGACACCGGCAGCAACCGGCTCGATCGCTGCCAACCCCAACCCCACCAAGCCGAGCGAGACAGCAGTGGCCAAAGCTGGCAGGCGCCACCTCGATGTCACGGTCGACCCTATGAGGCCCGACATGGTACTGAGTGCGCACAGCGCTATTCCCGCCTCAGCCCACGAGCCGCCGGCCGCACGAACTGCTGCTGTGGCGGCCACAGGCAAGGTGAGGGCTGCGATGCCCGCGATGACTGGATCTCCCCGCCTGGTCCCGTCGATGATCGCAGCGGCTGTGAGCGCACCTGCAATGCACAGGACCTGCGTTGGCTGAAGCGCCGGCGCGAACACCAACACCGCGACCGCGGCTGCACGTTGTATGAAACCGATGCTGGCCAGTGGCGTGCCGAGCACTGCCCGATCGGTGAGCAGCCCTAGGGCCCATGCACCAGCCGCACCGGCGGCCAGGACCATGAAGCGGTCACCTCCGTTGTCCACTGCCACCACCATGGCCACGCCCATCGGGAGGACCGAGGCCAGCGCTAGAAGAACCACCACGTCAAGGGGGGCTGGATGCAACCTCGCCCTCACTCCAGTGGCGCATGCAATCGTTGCTGATCCGCACATTGCACACGCCGCAGGCAACCACAGGGGAGCAGGCCCGACGAGTGGTGCAGCGGTGGCCAGGACAACCGCGACGACATGACCGAGGGCTCGACCCGACAACACCATGAACCCAGCCATTGCGACAAGCGCGCCGGCCGCCGCCAGCACGGATCCAGATCCGAACAAGGCTCCGGCCAGCACTGATCCTCCCATCCCCAAGGTCGCCGGAGCCCAACCAGCACCGACGAGAAGTGCTGTACCCGTGGGCAGGTTCCCGCGCTCGATGCGTCGAAGATCGGCGAGGTACCATCCGGCGGCTCCGAGAAGCCCCGCGAGCAACATGGATGGGCCGATACTGATCCGGGCAGGCACAGACCAGCTCATTGCCAGCCATGTGGCCACCACCAGCACGCCACCTGTGACCGTTTCGGTCAAGGCAGCCACAAGGCTGCAAGGTTTGGCCCAGAAGGCATCCCTGCGAACGAGATGCGCTACAACCTCGACGGCTACGAAGAAGGCCGCTAGCCCGACGACACCGTCGGCAAGGTCGACCGGAGCGTCCCCGGCAGCCAAGCCAAGACCCAGGGCCCCCACAAGGCCCGCGAGTGCTACCAACACGAGGTCGCGCTCGAGATGGGCCAGCCGGCCGAGCACCAGAGCTGCGGCCATGCCAACCGCAACGGTCGCAACCTGGGCTCCCGCCCCGGTCGCAACAAGGCCAAGTTGGGCCATCTGCGGTGAATCGAATGGCACGACCCGTTGGGCGAGAGCCACCACCGGTGCAAGTCCGGCTATCAGGGCCCAGGCCTTCGCCGTCTTGTTCCAGCCTGCAAGGCAAGCAGCTAGAGCGAAGGCAACCAGAAGGAGTGAAGCTGACCCGACCCGACCTCCAAGCCCAGCGCTGAACACGACAACACCGCCGGCCGCTCCCCACCTCAAGAGCACCGAGTCCTCGTAGAGACCAAGAAGAGCAAAGCAGACCGCAGCGGTGGCCCCGAGAAGGACGAGGAAGTCGCTGCTGGTGACCTTGGCGTCCACAAGGACTGCCGCCACGATCACCGGCAGCATGAATGCGCCGAGGTGAAAGACCACCCCTGAAGTGGCCGGCAGCGACTCGCGCATCCGCCTGCCGGCCATGAGCAAGCTCCCGCAACAACATGCGAGGATGGCGAGCCGGACCTGGGGCGACAGCGTTCCCCATTGGATGGCGATGAACACTGCCGCAGCGGCGAGGCACAAGAAGGCGCCGGTTGCGGTCACCCAGACGGCGCCCGTCCGGGAAGGATCACCACTTCCCAGCGTCGAGGGCTCGTCGCCAAGATCACCATCTGAGCCTTCCGAAACGTCCGGGGGACCAGACTCTGGAGCACTAGCCGACCTGCCAGATCTCCCCGAAGGTGACCAGGGACCTGCACGTTCCGAGGGCGAGGCAGGGCGTCCAGACGGAGAGCTGGTCGCTCGCTCGCCAAACGAGCCGGGTTGGCGGGAGGGCGTCGCTGGGCTAGGCGGAAAGGCCGCATACGGCTGCGGCCATCCAGTTGGGACCGGTGCAATAGGCATGTGCTCAGGGTCACCTGAGGCAGCGGTCACACATACCCGTCCTAGCCCCCAGAATCGACTGGGGCGCCTGCCCAACAGAAGATGCGGCGATCAGTCGGCCTGGTCAAGGACTCGTGGGGAACGCGCGATCGACGCGTCGGCCAGCCCCTCCGCTCGCGTGCTACTCGATGCCGTGCTCGAGTGCGTAGCGAATCAGCTCTTGCTTGCGGTTGAGGTGCAGCTTGTTCAAGATGTTGCGCACGTGGTTCTCGACGGTCTTGTCCGCGATGAACAGCTCCTCACCGATCTCCTTGTAGGTGTGCCCGCGAGCAACGTACTGGAGGACCTCACGCTCGCGCTCAGAGAGGGGCTGCACCGGACCCGAGTCCTTGGCCATGCGCCTGAACTCGCCGAGCAGGAGGGCTGCCAGCGCCGGAGAGAAGACGGGCTCGCCATGAGCTGCCTTCCACAGCTCGTTTCGAAGCTCGTCTGGGGGCGTGGACTTGATGAGGTATCCCTGTGCACCCGCAGCCACGGCATCCAGCAGGTCACGTTCCTGCTCAGAGACTGTCAACATGATGATGATCGTCTCCTCGCCACAAGTGCGTGCAACCTTGATCCCCCCGCCAGGCATGTTCAGGTCGCACACGACCAGGTCGGGCTTGAAGCGGCGGATCGCGTCGATCGCTTCTTCTGCCGTGCCTGCCTCGGCCACGACGTGGAAGTTCACGCCGAGGTCGGCCCTCACGCCACTTCGCCAGATTGGATGATCATCGGCCAACACGACCCGAACGGGCCCTAGGTCACTCATCGCCGTGCCCGGCATGCGAGTCCGGAAGGTGTCGTGGGCGACGTTTGGTGGTGGCCACTGCGAACAGGGCCCGCCTTCGCGTGCATGTCTTGGGGTTCCCACTCATGCGCTGAGTCTCGCGCAACGAGGGTGTGGCCTCGTCATGGGACCCAGAGCCGAACCTCTGCTCCCCTCCCAGGGCGTCCGTCTATCTCAACCCTGCCACCGACTTCGCGTATGCGGCCACGGATCGACCTTGAGATCCCGACACCCTCGGTGGACCGAGCCTTTTCGAAGCCTTGTCCGTCGTCCTTCACAGAGCAGAACAGCCCACCGGTCTCTCCGGGTTCGAGGAAGACCGTCGCATGGGAGGCACCCCCGTGCTTGGCAGCGTTGGTCAGCGCTTCACCAACGGCCCCGGTAACAGCGGTGATCACCTCGACCTCGGCAGGAGCAAGCTCGCCGGCAAGCACAACCTGTGCCCTGATGCCGTGCTTGCGCTCGACCGCCGTCGCTGCTTGGCGGAGTGCTGCGGCTAGGTCCGGGCCACGCTCCCTCAGGCCTCGCCTCGAGCCGGGCGGAGCACCGAAGAGGAACTCGCGAAGCTCGACCTCCTGATCTCGTGCGAGCTGGACGAGCTGTTGATCATCGGAACGGCGCTGGACGATTGCAAGGGTTTGCAGCACGCCGTCGTGCAAGGTGCGGGCGACCTCTTCATGGGCGCGGGCCGACGCGATCTGCCGTTCGGCCTCGCGCAGCTTGATCGCCACGAAGCCTGCGGCCGCACCGCCGACCGTGTAGAGCACGATCGTCCCCCACGCACCGAGCGCACGGTTGCCATACCAACGCTCGGGGCCGAAGGCCACGTCGCTCAACCAGTTCGCCGCGCCGATGCTCAAACCCGCGAGAGCGCCACCACGTCCTGCGAAGCGTATGCCGACAGTCATGACCCAAGCCAGAGGCCACACCGACCCGAGTGACTGGGAGTGCGGGTAATGCACCGCGCTGTAGACCCATTGGTCAGCCAGTTGCATGCCGATTGCTATCGAGCCTTCGGCAACAAGTGCCGGCGTGCTCATGATCCGCTCGGGCGCCCCCCGAACTCCCACTGTCGCCCAGATCGTGAAGCCGACTGCGGCTACCGCGAAAGCGGCTGCCACCCACAGATGGTCGAAGGTCTCAGGATTGCGGCCGTCGATGGCCAGGATCGCGATCATCCACGCGAGGGCCAGCCACCGAAACATCGCGATGCCTGTGAGAAGGCCTCTCTCTAGGGCTATCTCCTCGCGTGGAGGCGTCACGACCGGCGGCATGGAGCCACCGTAGTTGCGGGCGGGCCGACTCCTGAGTCCCGCGCGCCACGCCAGTGCAGGCCGTCGGCAGAAGCCGAGTGCGGCACCCAGCCGGCGGGTCCGCGGTACCGCAGACGCGGGGGCCGCGAGAGCAATGTGCGCCGACGTGAGATCCGCGGATCGCTGTTGACATGAGCCGAGGCACCACGGCACGGGTCGTTGTTCGCGGGTCGGCTGGCAGAGCTCCGGCCCTGGCCTGCGAGTCATCGTCCGCCACATGGACTGCCGCGGTGGATCCAGCCGAGGTTCGAGCGGCCACGCCCGCAACCAGCAGTGAATATTGTCAGGGCTGTCACAAATCCCTGGTCAGGGAATACGCGATCCGATAGGCCATACGGCCCAGATATTCGTTGACAGGGTCGTCAGTCATTCGTATGGTGACAGAAGTCACCTAAAGTCGCGGCGGCACGCCTCCGACAAGCGGCGCTCGGGTGACCTGGAGGATGTGGTGCAAGGTGCCCGCATCTACGGAGGGTGCATCTCAATGTCGTTTCGCCGGAAGCTCTCAGTTCTGTTCGCGTTGCTGTGCGGGCTCGGTCTCCTGGCATTGCCAGGCAGCAGCCAAGCTGCAACCAAGCAACCAGTCATCATCGTGGCCGGCACCGTGTCACCTGAGATAGCCAACGAGCCACTCGCGGCCCGCATGCGAGGCGATGGCTACTCGGTGTGGATCTATGTCCTGCCCAACCTCGGCCTCGGGGACATTCATGATTCGTCTGCTGGGCTGGGCTCGCTGGTCGACTCGGTCCGAGCCTCCACGGGTGCCCCCAAGGTCTCCCTGGTCGGTCATTCACAAGGGGGCCTCGTGGCGCGTGACTACGTCAAGACCAGAGGAGGATCCACCAAGGTCGACAAGATCATCTCGCTCGGAGCCCCCAACCACGGCACGAGCCTGGCGAACCTCGCAAGCTTCATCGGCCTGGGCAACTGCATCGGCATCGTAGGATGCCAGCAGATGGCGATCGGATCGTCGTACCTGTCGAGCTTGAACGCCGGCGACGACAGCATCGGCGATGTCCGCTACACGAACATCGCCAGCAAGCTTGACGAGGTCGTAACGCCGTATACGACCTCGTTCCTGAATTCATCAGACGGCAACATCACCAATGTCGCCGTGCAGTCCAAGTGCTGGGCCCGGATCGTCGGTCATGTTGGCTTGATCCTGGACGGCACCGTCTACAGCGGGGTGCGTCAAGCCCTTGCCGGCCAGAGCGTCAACCTCGACTGCTGGGCCCTGTGACGCCCCAGAGACGGTCCTCGATCATGGGTTGAGCTAGCCTGGCGTCCCCTTCTGCACACGACGCTCTGCGGCCGAGAATCACGCG
>JAHFUU010000147.1 GCA_023264915.1 Microthrixaceae bacterium
CAGATCCTCTCCGCCTTCACCTCGGCGTTGCGACCACCCGCAGGGGCGTTGCATGTGTCCGAGCAGAGCGAAGAGGCGAGCACGTTGCTCGAAGCGGACTTCGACGGCAAGGACGACTGGCGTCTCGTCGACTCGGTGTTCCTGGATCAGGCTCCGGACGGCTTCGGCACGGCGCTCGGCTTCTTCTCCGATGACGCCTTCCGGTACTTCCTGCCCGCCTACCTGATCGCCGACCTAGGCGGGTTGCTCGCGCAGTCGGACCCGGTGTTCCACCTCACCCACGGGCTCACCGACGCCACACGTGACCAGCACCTCGTAGGAAGGCATCGTGAGGTCACCTGGTGGGACTATCGCACCGCCCGCCTCGCATCTCTCACGCCCGATGAGGCGGCCGCGGTGGTCTCATACCTGACCCGTCGTGTCGCCATTGACGAGCTCGCTCGCGAAGACATCAACCAGGCCCTCCGCAACTACTGGCTGACACGCCGGCGGTGATCGAGGTTTCGTCAGGGCACCTGCGGGCCGCGTAGAGCGGAGGTGAGGTTGACGCCGATGCCATCCCGATTCAGGCGGTACTGATCGGCGCGGGTGGAACGCAGGGTTGGGGCGAGCTGCGCGAAGGCGAGGGTGAACCATGCCACACCGACGAGATAGGGGATGATCGACTGGGCAGGCAACGCCCCGGAACCCGCACCGCCTCGTACCGCGCCAACGGCATCGCACCAACGGCACCGCGTCAACGGCACCGCGCCAACGGCACCGCGCCAACGGCACCGCGCCAACGGCACCGCGCCAACGGCACCGCGCCAACGGCACCGCGCCAACGGCACCGCGCCAACGGCACCGCGTCAACGGCACCGCGCCAACGGCACCGCGCCAACGGCACCGCGCCAACGGCACCGCGTCAACGGCACCGCGTCAACGGCACCGCGGCAGTGCTCCGCCCGATCAACCTCCCCTGGGCATCGCTTCGCTCTAGCGTGTGGAGCGCTCCCGATGGGTTCACCCCACACGCCAGACACGGTGGTATCAGCCCCTCTTCCAGCGGCTGATCCGACGGATGCGCCGGCTACGTCTCTTCATGATTCACCTCCCTTCGCACGTTCCTTCGCACGTTCCTTCGCTGGCTGCTTCGCGGTCGCGTCCCCGATGGCCAATGATGTGACCAACCTGTGCAGCGCCGCCGAGAACGAGCGGGGCTACGAACACGATGGCGCCGACCGCGCCGAGCAAGGAGGTGCTGAACGCCATCGCCACGACTGGCCACAGCTCGTTGAGCCACACCGCGGCCCCGGATACCAGCAAGGCAATGCCAAACGCAATGCTGAACAAGCCGTAGACCGCAAGAACCCGGTCTCGTCGAGTGGTCGCTTGCTGAGGATGGCGCAGAGCGTGGCGCAGAGCGTGGCGCAGAGCGTGGCGCAGAGCGTGGCGCAGAGCGTGGAATGACTTCTCTCGAAGCTCGGGCTCATCAAGTGCATCGGAGAGGAACCAGTAGCCGTCGAGTTGGAGCAGCGGCACGAGATTGATGAGCACAGTGAGGTACATCAGTACGGCCACGACTCGGAGGAGGAGACCGACGTCTGTTGGTCCACACCGCCACGCCGCGATGGCGACCACGCCGCCAACCAACAAGTCAGCGCATGGCCCAGCAACCGCTTGGCTCATGCGGTACCGGCGAGCCAGCATCAGCGCGTTTGTTGCATCGACGAAGAACGACAGACCACCCCAGTAGAACCCGAACCCGGCACGTCCGACTCGGCGCCCGTGGCCGTCGATCACGAGAGCGTGCGCGGTTTCATGAAGGATCGCCGTGGGGATCTCGGTCGCGATCAAGACCCAGATAGCGATGACCGCGCCATGTGCAGACAGGTCAGTGTCGATCCAATTGCTCGTCGCCACTAGAAGTGCGAAGCCCACGATCCCTACTGCCACCGCCGCGAGCGCTCCAGGAGCCGTCGCTACATACCGACCACCAGCACGTTGTGCAAAGTGAACGAACCTGCTGAAGCCCGCGAACTCGATACCGTTGCGTGATGCCACAACTCCCCGTTCGGGAGTAGCGGCTATCCCTTCGAGGAACCCTCCAGACGCCAGCTCCTCGAGCAGGTCAGCAGCAAACGGGCCGAAGCGGGAGACGATCGCTTCGGCCGAAGCGGTGCCGTCACATGCGTCGATGACGTCAACCTCCTCGCCGCGCAGCAGGAGATGCCAGAGCCCATCCGGGCGTGCCACGACGATCTCGTCACCGAAGCACTGTCGTTCAGTGCCGGCCACGAGCCGCGGAAGACCCTGGGAAGAAGCGTGATCGGCCGGCGCACGTTCAACAGACCGCCCATCATCCACCAGAGTCTGGTGAGAAACTTGCACGCCGCCCTCCCCCGCAAGAGTTAGCGGACGCTAGCACGTTGCCGGATCTCAATTCAAGCGCCAACCTTCAAACCTTGAAGTCCCGGCGGTGATCGCAGAGATGGCGGTGATCGCAGAGATGGGCAGATGCCGTCGAATCAGTACGTGATCGAGAGAGCGCGCCATATCGAACAGTGCCGCCGGTTGCTGGCCACGGTGCCTTGTGTTTCGGTCGTCGGGGCAAGGCGGATCGGCAAGACCACGCTCGCGGCCCAGATCGCGGACTCCTTGGCGGGGCCTGTCCAGCGGTTCGATCTGGAGCTACCGAGCGATCTCGGGCGGCTCGCCGAACCCGCGCTGGCGCTGCAGGGCCTCGATGGTCTGGTGCGACTCGACGAGGTCCAGCGGAGACCGGACCTCTTCCCTGTACTTCGGTCCCTGATCGACCGGCACGCCGGTGGCCGATTCCTCGTCCTCGGCAGCGCAGCGCCGGAACTGCTCCGGCAGTCCTCGGAGACCTTGGCGGGTCGCGTCGCGTTCCACGACCTGACGCCCTTCACGATCGACGAGGCGGAATCCCCTAGCCAGGACGGTCTGGGTGCGCGGAGGGTTTCCACCGTCGTCCACGGTGGTCTCATACCTGACCCGTCGTGCCGCCATTGACGAGCTCGCTCGCGAAGACATCAACCAGGCCCTCCGCAACTACTGGCTGACACGCCGGCGGTGATCGAGGCTCCTCAGGGCACCTGCGGGCCACGTAGCGCGGAGGTGAGGTTAATTCCGATGCCATCCCGATTCAGGCGGTACTGATCGGCGCGTATGGAACGCAGGGTTGGGGCGAGCTGCGCGAAGGCGAGGGTGAACCATGCCACACCGACGAGATAGGGGATGATCGACTGGGCAGGGAACCCCCCGACGAAACCGAACAGCGCCGACGTGTCGGCGAAGGCGAGTCCGAGGAAGCAGCGTTGTCGGTAGACCGCTGCGAGTGCTGCTGGGTCGATCTCGCGGGAACACCTGTAGCGACCGAGCGGTGTAGCGCCGACGAGGGAGAGTCGAGCTGTAGCCGAAGCTGCTCCAGCCACCATGGCGACGGTGATCCACACCGTCAGCGAGTCGCCGGTTCGCTCACTGCTCCCGGGTAGGACGAAGACGAGGACGACCCCGAACAACCCGAGGGTGGCCGAGACCGCGACGATGGTGGCGCGAAGGGCGATCAATCCGTCTGTCGAGGGACCTTGTCGGAACGGCGGGAACGGAACCAGAGCCCCGACGGCATTGCGGAGAGCCGGCATCCAACCGGGATCGTCGTCCACCCGCCCAGCCTACGGACCCCACCGTGCTCAGTCTTGCGAGACCAATGGCGTTCGTGCCTCCTCGTCGGTCGAGCCGGGGTCCGTGAGGCAGGTCCGTGAGGCAGGTCCGTGAGGCAGGTCCGTGAGGCAGGTCCGTGAGGCAGGTCCGTGAGGCAGGTCCGTGAGGCGGGTCGGAGGGGGGATCGTGAGGCGGGTTGGAGGGGGGATCGTGACGGCGTCGCGACGGGGTCCGCGACGGTGGACGGGTCGCGACGGTGACGCCAGGTGGTAGACCTTTGGATTGAGAGAACGCACGACGCCCGGAGGGGCGTGGGCGTCCCGGCAGTGTGGCAACTTCGACACTCTGTGTGACAACACCGTAAAAATATCAGAGATCTGTGTGGGCCGCCTGTTTTCAGTGCTTTCTCGTCACACCCAGTCTCTAGGGTTGAGACGTGTTCGACTCTCACACGCCCGGCAGCCAGGGTCCCGACCGGAACAGCCCCGAGAACGGCATCTCTGGCCAGGACGGCGCCGGCATCGGCAAGTCCGGCCAGGACGGCGCCGGCGAGACCCCGGGCCGCAGGCCCGGCGGCTTCGACGGCGATGCCTTCGTGGGCGTGTTCGCGGGTGGTGACGTGTTGGATCCAGTTGTTCTCGGTGCACTTGGCCAGGTGGCTTCGGGGTTGGCCAATGTTGACCCCGCTGAGCTTGATGAGGCTGTTCTGGCGGGTGCGGTGATCGATCTGTGGAGGATCGATTCGTTGCTCGCCACAGCGCGGGCACATCTGGTGACCGAGCTCGATCGGCGAGGCGCCACCTCCGCAGTGGCGGGTCTGGCAACGGTGCCGTGGGTGGCCCGCGAGGCGGGTTGTTCGCCAGCTTCGGTCAGATCGAGCCTGACGATGGGCGCCAAGCTCAGGACGCATCTCGGCGCAGTCGATGAAGCATTGGCAAAGGGCGAGATCTCCGTTGATCATGCCCGCACGATCACCTCGGCATGCAACCAGCGCAACCTCGATGCGATCTCATGGGTCCAACAGGCCCTCGTCGAAGCTGCACCGACCATGGTGTTCGGGGCGTGGCGGAACCTGATCCGCCACGCGGCGGCCCTCGCTGACAGCGACGGTGCCCATGATCCGAACGATGACCTGTCCATGAACCGGTTGCGTCTCGATGATCAGTTCGACGGCTTGGGGCACCTTGAGGGTGACTTCTCTCCCGACGAGTGGCAGACCATCAAGACAGCGATCGCGGACCGGGCCGATGATCTCTACCGCCGCTACAGCCATGACCACAAGCAGTGCCCCGACATCGAGATACCCAACCGCAGATGCCTTCAAGCCCTCGCGTTGGCAGAGCTGATCCGTGAGAGCCTCGCCACAGATGTCGACTCCAGCCAAGCGCCACGAACCGAGCTCACGCTGATCCTCCAAACCAACCCGAGCCTGCACTCCAGACCCGACAGCAGCGGCTCGGGTGACGGCAGCGCCGGTTGCGACGGTTCGGACGATGGCAGCGCCGGTGGACCGAAGGGGATCGACCGTGAGGACGCCAGGCAGGCCGAGGACGCCGAGAACGCCGACGAGGCCAAGGAGGCCAAGGAGGCCGAGCAGGCCGAGGATGCCGAGCAGGCCGGGGATGCCAAACGGGCCGAGGACGCCAAACGGGCCGAGCAGGCCGAGGACGCCAAACGGGCCGAGGACGCCGAGGATGCCAAACGGGCCGAGGACGCCAAACGGGCCGAGCAGGCCGAGCAGGCCGAAGATGCCGAGGATGCCGAGGATGCCGAGGATGCCGAGGATGCCGAGGATGCCGAGGATGCCAAACGGGCCGAGGATGCCGAGGATGCCAAACGGGCCGAGGATGCCGAGGATGCCGAGGATGCCGGGGATGCCAAGCAGGCCGAGGATACCGGTGAAGGCTCCGGCAGCCGGACCGGTATCGGGGCCCTCAAACGAGTGGGCACGTCGATGTCAGGCGCCAGCACCGTTTCCGACGACGATGCCCGAGATGGGGCCGGCAGTGATCCGCCCCAACGGGACGGGGCTCGGCCGTGGCCCGATCTGCCGCGTCCCGCTCTGCACGGCTCAGATACCGGTCCGACGCCCGCACGGGCCGGACCGTGGCCAGCTGGGGTCGGATGGCCCGGTTTGCCCGGTTGGCAACGGCCTCCAGTTGTCGACAGGGACGGGGTCCCGTTGCCTCACCGATCGTTGCCGTGGTGGCTGTGTGACCCTGACATCCACGCGGTTGTGGTGAACAGCTTGGGTGTCCCCATCGACATGGGGCACAAGGTCCGTCTCGCCACCGCTGCCCAGCGCCGTGCGATCGCGGTGCGAGACGGCGGGTGCGTGTTCCCTGGCTGTGATCGGCCGATCTCCTGGTGCGATCTGCACCACACTCGGCCCTGGGAGGACGGAGGCCGCACCGACCTCGCGTCGATGGTTGGTCTGTGCCGCCGGCACCACCGCGTCGCTCATCGCCCCGGCTGGAACATCTACGCCAGCCATGACGCCGAAATCCCATCGTGCTGCGATGACGATCGAAGCTCCGGGGGCAGTGCCTTCTGGTTCCAGACGCCAACCGGACAGACCTTGTGGGCACAGCGCCACTTCACCCGACCAACCAATCCACCGCCCACACCCGTTTCGCCCACCCCGCCCGCGCCTGCACACGTCTCATCCTCACGCGTGCCGCCTGCACACGTGTAGCCCCCGCCGGCGCCGCCGAGCTCGCCGGCCGGCCCGATGTCACCGTGAACAAGAAGTAACGGAACCTCGAGTCCCGACGGAACCTCGAGTCCCGACGCGACATCGGCCGGCGGCGGGCCGTGCCTCTTGAGGCCTCGGAACTCCGGCATGTCAACCCCGGCATGTCAACCCCGGCATGTCAACCCCTGCATGTCAACCCCTGCATGTCAACCCCTGCATGTCAACCCCTGCATGTCAACCCCTGCATGTCAACCCCTACGTGTCAACCCCTGAACGTCAGGTTCCGTA
>JAHFUU010000148.1 GCA_023264915.1 Microthrixaceae bacterium
CTACAGCCCCTCAGGCATCCACTGCGACAGGTACCTACCCGTCGAGCCCGGCACCGACGCCGCTCTCGCCCTTTCGATGTGCAAGGTGATCGTCGACGAAGGCTTGGTCGACGAAGGCTTCGTGCGCACCCAGACCGACCTCGCCCTCCTCGCCCGCACCGACACAGGCGAGCTCCTCCGGGCCACGCACATGCCCGCGCTCGACGGGGCCCCACCAGTCCCGCACCCCGACATCACCTTCTACCTGTGGGACCCTGCCCGCGGTGCTGTCCGGGCACCCTTCGACACGTTGAACCTCGAGTTCGATCCGCCTCTCGCCGGTCGCCGCGAGGTGCAGCTCGCAAGCGGGGAGAGGGTCGAGGTTGCTCCCGTCTTCGACCTGCTCGTCGAGCACCTCTCGTCCTATGCCCCCGAACGAGCCTCTGAGATCTGCGGGGTTCACCCAGAGTCGATCCGTGCCCTCGCGCGTCGGGTCGCCACGACCCGTACCAAGATCCTCGAAGGCTTCGATACGGCCAAGCACTACCACGGCGACCTGATGGAACGTTCCATGGATCTGCTGCTGGCGCTCACCGGCAACTGGGGCGCGCAGGGCCGAGGTCTGGACACCTACACGACCTTCCCGTTCGACGGCTCGTACCTGGCCAACCTCAAGTCGGGCCCCGGCATCGAGGCAACCGAGGCAGCCCTCGCGATGGTTCGCATGATGTTCGGGGATCCCGACCCAGACACGGGAGTCCCGCCACCTCTGCCCCGACCGGGCATCTGGGACTTCATGACGATGGCTTCGATGGCGGGCACGACCGCCCCGCCGTTCTTCTTCTGGCTCAACCATTGCGGCTTCCGCGAGATCTGGGAGCGTGACGGCTGGGGCGACTCTCCGAGGCCTCTCCTCGATTACGCGCAGGAGGCGGCCGCTGACTGGGCGGCATACATCCGTCCTGCGGCAGACCAGGTGCCTCGCGTTCTCATCCAGCCCGGCACGAACGCGTTGCGACGCACCCGCGGGGGCCAGCGGATGCTGTTGGAGAACCTCTGGCCCAAGCTCTCGCTCGTCGTCTGCGTCGATCAGCGATTCAACACGGCCGGCCTCTACGCGGACATCTTGTTGCCTGCGGCCTTCGAGACCGAGCGGGTCAACCTCCAGTACCCGATCGTGCACTCGCTGGAGCTCGCGTTCGCGGATCAAGCGGTACCGCCTGCTGGTGACTCCAGGACCGACTGGCACATCTTCTGCGCTCTCGCGGACACCGTCGCCGCGCGTGCCGTCGAGCGCGGCATGGGCGACCGGCCGGTCGGCCGGGCACAGTCTCGCCCTCTGGCCGATGTCGGCAACGGTTTCCACGGGGACGGACGTTTCAGGTCCGAGGAGGCCCTCATCGACGAGTTGGTGCGCGACAGTGCGCTGGCAGGTGTCTTCGAAGAGGACACGTCCCTCGCGACGCTTCGTGAGAAGGGCTACGCGCAGGTCGTGGGCAACGGGGCGCTCCCGATGGGGAGGCTTCTGGGCGGCACCCTGAGCGCGAAACGAACCTTCAGTGCCTTTGGTTGGCATGTCGAGCACGGCGTGCCGTATTCGACCACCACCGGCCGGGCCACCTTCTATGTCGACCATCCCTGGTTCCTCGAGGCCGGTGAGCAGCTTCCGACGCACAAGCCTCCCCCAGCAGCGGGCGGTGACCACCCCCTGGTCCTCACGGGAGGTCACCCGCGGTGGAGCATCCACGCCTGCAACTCGACCAACCCCCTAATGCTTGCAGCTTCTCGAGGCGAGCCGACCATCTTCTTGAACAACGACGATGCAGCCGACCGCGAGATCACCGACAACGACCTGGTCGAGGTGTTCAACGACCTCGGCTCCTTCAAGCTTCGCGCCCGAGTGGCGCCCGGGCCCCGCCGGGGCCAGGCCATCCTCTACGCTGCCTGGGAGCCCTACGGGTTCCGCTCATGGCGGGACGGAACCCTCGTCGAGGCCGGCATGGTCAAGTGGCTTCACCTGGCCACCGGTTGGGGACACCTTCGCTTCACACCGATGCAGTGGCAGCCGGCCCAGTTCGACCGCATGACGCGCATCGACGTGGCCAAGGTGCGAGACACCTGACCAGCCGGGCCGAGCACTTCGACAGGGCGGGAGAGCCCCGAATCAGCCCCCCTGGCTGGCTGCGTAGTCGTTGTCTGCGGCGACGAACGACGCTACGCGGCCGATCACCCACTGCGTCCACGCTGGTGCTGAGGCCAGCTCCGGGGAGGCCAGCATCGCGGGCATCCAGGCATTGAGGTGGTTCGCGAGGAAGTCACGCTGGGCCCGCTGGAACGAGCGACCGAGGCGGGGCGAGCTGGCTGCTGCTTCCTTGAAGGTCACGAACTGCATGAAGTCGAGTTGGGCGTTCAGGTGGTCAGCGGGCACCTCGGCATCGGCCGGCGCGCCGAGACCGAAGTACTGGTAGCTGCGCTCGGCATCGGCGATCGCGTGGTCCGCGTCAGATGCCCAGCGACGCTCGCACAGCACGCTGTCGGCTGCGGATCCGACAGCCGCAGCCTGTGCCGCAGCAAGCGCGTCCGGATCGTCCAGTCCCGCCGTCTCGATCTCACCGGGTTCCCATGAGAACGGCAACAGCTCGATGGCCTGGTCGAAGTCCTTGACCAGCCGACCGTCAGTGGCGCGGCTTGCCAGATCGTCGTTGGGAGTGGCGAGCAAGCCCGCGAGCACCTGGTAGGTGGCACTGCGCGCGGTGGTCTCGTTCTCCTCTACCTCTGTGACGCCACCACCGGCGCTCTCGTCGAGCTGGAGCCCGGAAAGTGAGTAAGCGAACATGTCAAGCTCCGATCAGTAGGTGATGCCCGGAGGCAGCGATTCAAGGGATGGCCATTGGGAGGAAGCGATTCTGGTGTAAGTCGGTTCAGGCGCCGAAGCCGGAGGTGCCGGTGCTCAGGCCCCCGATGGTGTCCCGAGTGTGACCGGCACGCTCTCGGGTGGGCGTTGAAGGTCTGCTGGGTCAGCGGTGAACGGCCCGAAGAGATCCAGCCACCGGTACACGATCAGGGTCTCGAGGATCTCGGAGGTTCCGCCGCCGCGCACCTTGTCGAGCTCGGAGCGGATCTTGCCGAGCGCGGTGTGGACCTTGGGCCCGAACAGCGACTCGAGGTACTCGGGCGGGATGCGTGGCGTCTCCTCGTCGATCGAGAAGTCGTCGTTGAGCCGGTACGGGGCCAGTGGCGGGACATAGAAGATGTTCGGGCCTGTGCCGTACTCGGCGTGCAGGGGGATGGCTACGCCCCACTCGTTGACCAGCTTGTGGATGGGTCCGTCCTCGTCGTCGAGGTAGCCGACGAATGCGAGGCGCCCCGGGCACTGGCGTGCACAGACCGGAGCGACGCCCTCCTCGAGGCGCGGGAAGCACATGATGCAGTGCTGGGCCACGTTGCGTGCGTAGTTGAAGTAGATCTTCTTGTAAGGGCACGCCTCCATGCAGAACCGGAAGCCCTGGCACGTGTCCTCGTTGCGGAGCACGATGCCGTCCTCGCGGCGCTTGTACATGGCGCCGGTGGGGCAGGCCTCGGCACAGACCGGCCGTGTGCAGTGGTTGCAGAGCCGGGGCAGGTAGAAGTAGTAGGCGTTGGGGTACTCGCCGCCACCTTGGTCCTCGTCCCAGTTCATGCCCCACTCGGTGGTTCCGTCACCCTTGTCGAGGGGCTGCAGGTGGACCTTGTTGCCCTTGCCGCCGTAGAACACCTCGTCGTAGTTGAACTCCCAGCCGCCGCCGAACTCGGCACGCTCAGGCTGGTGGCCTGGGACCGGGTGGCCTTCTTTCAGACCGCCGCCCATGGTCTCCCAGTCGCGGGGCGTGCCGCGGCCGGGCTGGGTGTTGACGGTCATCCACCACTCATGCTCCTCGCCCGCTTCTTGGGTCCACAACACCTTGCAGCCCACGCTGCACGCCTGGCAACCCATGCACTTGTTGAGGTCGAACACCATCGCGATCTGACGCATCGGGCCCGAGTCCGGATGGATAACGCTGGTCGTCATAGCTCGTCTCTCTCTCGTACCGGGGTCCCCCCCGAGATGTCGGTCAGTCGTTGGTCTTATAGCTCGTTGTTGCGATCAGTCGAACTCGAGCGCTACCCAATCGCTCGTCGCACCGATGCCCGCTCTCTCTTCGTTGGAACCGTTCCAGATGGCAACACCGAGCTTGCCGCTCGCCTGCGCATCTGCGGTCGGCCCCGAGAACACCACTGCCCAGCGGCCATCGGCCGAGCTGGCCTGGGCGCTGATGCCGTTGGTGCCTCGGTTGGCGAAGGCACCCGGGCCGGTCCCGTCGAGGTTGCGGACACCGTCGAGGCCGTCCTGCCACAGCCACAGCTGCACTGGGGCATCGGTCGAACCCATCGTGTTGGCCGCCGACGAGTCGCCGCTGGCGAGCATCACCGCTGAGGCGTCGTGGAACTCTGCGTTCGGCTCGGAGTCCTTGGCCCACTCGACCCTGACGAACACGTTGGTGCCGTCGTGGGCGGCCTTGACGTCCGCGTCGGCGGTCTCGCCATAGGGCAGGCCTGCCCACTTCACCCTGATGTACTCGGTGGGCTGCGCGTCGATGGGCACCTTGGACAGGGCCACCTTCTCGCCGGCCACGGCGTCCCACCCCCCTGCGCCCGGATCACTCAGGGCCTGGTCAACCTTTCGCACCTGCATCGCTTGCTCCTTGTTGAGTCGACTCGAAGACTTGACTGCGACTTCGTTGCCGCTTTCGTCGCCATTCACGCACCCGTGCGGTTACCCTGCCGCCTTCTCGAAGTCGCACGGTACCCCACGATCAGTCGGGATGGGCTGCCACTCGGCCATGGTGTAGTTGATCTGCCCGTATCCCCCCGCGAAGGCGATCCACTTCACCATCCCGGCCTCGATCTCGTTCGCCCCCATCCACTCGTCGTACTGGTGCGGGTCCCAGCCGTTGTATGAGATGACCTGGCCCGGCTGGACGCCCTGGACGATCTTGGCGTGGCTGGTGAACTCGGCGATGTCGTTGAAGACCCGGATCACGTCGTCGTCCTCGACCCCTTTGGCAGCCGCGTCAGACGGCGAGATCTCCACCAAGGGGCGACCGCGGTGGGTCTGGAGCATCACCGGGTTCGCCTGGTTCATCGAGTGGATCGACCAGCGGTTGTGCCCTGAGGTCATCCTGAACGGGTGGTCACCACCGGCCTTGGGGTTGGGCTTGTGGACCGGAAGCTCCTCTCCGGCCTCGAGCCACCAGTCGTGCTCGATGTAGAACTGCGCTCGCCGGCAGTAGGTCGGGAAGGGGTGCCCCAACTCGACGTGGTTGCGGAACGGCGTGTGGGTCTTCTTGTCCTCGAACGGTGAGGCCTGGGCCAGAGCGAACTGGGACATGCCCCAGCCGGTGAGGCGAACGTGCCCCAGCTCGCGCATGGTCTCGAGCGTGCTCTCCTCGGGAACGATGCCGATGTAGGCAGCGTCGCGGATGAGCTCGTCCGCCATCTGCTCCTCGGTTGCCATCGCACCGTTCAGCGAGAACCGCTCCCAGGATGTCTGGGCGTCGAACACCTGCCCGTAGCGGGACTTGTAGGTGCTGATGCCACGCTCCTTGGCGCGCTGGGCGAACTTCTTGAGGATCAGCCCGTAGATCTCCCACTCGGACTTGGCCTCACCGGCAGGCTGCGCTGCACGATCAGAGAAGGTCATCATCATCTGATGCGGGGTCGGGATGTGATACGCGAGCTTCTCGTAGTGCTGGGCAGCCGGCAGCAGCAGGTCAGACCACAGACCTGTCGCGTTGATGCGGAAGTCGATGGACACGATCAGCTCGAGCTTGGGCCACAGCGTGTCGAGCAGCGCCGTCCGGCCACCACGAGTACGTCGCAGCATGTTGCCGCCGCACTCGATGAGCACCCGTGGAGGAGTCTCGGGCTTGGGGCCGTCGACACCCTTCCACCAGCCCTTCTCGAGGGCCTCGTTGAAGTAGTCGTCGAAGTTGCGGGGCAGGGACTCGTCGCCCCACTCCCTGATGTTCCAGCGCTTGTCGAAGCCAGCCTGGTAGTACCACCAGAAGGCCTCGACCGATCCGAACAGGCCAGCCCCACCGCCAAGTGCCCCGCTCGCTTGGCCGTCGGTGACCTCGGCGATGCCGAGTGACAGCTCTCGCGATGCGAGCTCCTCGGTGAGGGTCGGATCCATCTGCTGCATCGCAGCGATGGCCCCGTCACGCATGTTGAGGATCTGCTCGGTGCCTTCGATCCCCGGGGTGCCCTTCATCATGATCATGCCGTGGCCGTCCATGGATCCGGCCGTCCATGACCGGATGCCGGTGCCGAACTTGCCCCAGTTGCCGGTCACCCCCAGCAGCAGGCACATCGACCGCTCGATGAGGTCTCCGTGGTAGTACTTGCAGGAGTTCCAGCCCAACATGATGTTGGTCTTCTTGGTGGCCGCCATGCGGGCGATGCGGCGCACGGTGTCAGGGTTGACGCCGGTGATCTCCTCTTGCTTCTCGGGCGTGTACTCGGCATCGAGCATGCGCTTGAGCACCGCCAACACCGGCTCGACGACGACCTCGGTGCCGTCCTGGAGGCTGACCGTGTAGGTGCCCTCGAGTGCGACCTTGCGGCCACCGAGG
>JAHFUU010000149.1 GCA_023264915.1 Microthrixaceae bacterium
GGAGACGACGGTCGAGGCCAAGGGCGACAGGGATGCCTCCACCTCCCGCGCAGATCACCACGCATCCGCCCTCGATCAGCCTGGCGATCTGTTCCTGCTCGATGATGCGCTTGGGGGCAGGTGAGGGAACAACCCTGCGAAGCTGGTCACCGTCAGAGCCGAAGACCCAACCTCGTTCATGGCCCAGGGCAGCTGCCTCCTCAGCCGAGTACAGGGGTCCGATCGGCTTGGTCGGGTCCGCAAAGGCCGGGTCGCCGGGATCGACCTCGATCATCGTCAGCAGCGTCGCCAGCTGCTGTGTCGGTGGTAGGTGGTTCGCGAGCTCCTGCTCGACCAGGTAGCCGATCATGCCCTGGGTCTCGGCGCCCAAGACGTCGAGGGGGTACACGGGAACGGGCTTGTACGCCGCGCCCTCGAGGGCGAGCAGACCGATCTGCGGGCCGTTGCCGTGCGAGATCACGAGCTCGTGGACCAGAGCCACGGGCGCGAGGTGCTGACATGCCAACGCGACGTTCGCGCGCTGGTTGCCTGCGGTCATGGGTTCGCCACGGCGCAACAGTGCGTTGCCTCCGAGCGCGACGACGACCCTCACAGCTCGCGCCCGCAAATGGGGTGGCCGGCCTGGGAGCGACTCATCGGTACGCGGGAACCTCCTCGGGCGCGGACATGTGCGGGCGCTGTGCCCTGAAGACAGGGACACCGAGCCCCAGGGCTACCCCGGCCATGAAGAAGGGCGCCCAGCAGACCAAGGTGCTCTCACCGGTGTTGCGCGAGTAGTAGATGAAAAGAGCCGAGAAGACGAGGGCGAGCCCGGCCACGACCATGTCCCTGGCGAAACGGGGAGTTGCCATCTCCTGGTGGTCCACGAGGCGCCACTTCAGCTGGGCCAGCGCGGAGAACCCGTAAGGGATCGCCGAGGTGATCCCTGTCATCAAGACCAAGGTCGTGAAGACGGTGGCACCTCCGGATCCCATGAAGTTGACCATCATCGCCACCGAGGCGAGTGCCGTCGAGGCAACCACACCGAAGGCCGGGACTCCCCTGTTTGACATCTTCTTGAACCGCTCGGGGAACAGCCCGTCGGTAGCGGCCGCCAGGGGCATCTCGGCACAGATCATCGTCCAGCCGTTCAACGCGCCGAAGCCCGAGATGACAACCGCGAGCGCCATGGCCTTGCCGGCCCAGCTGCCCCCGAACATCGCGTCGGCTGCCGCAGAGAACGGCGCGTTGGCCGCCGACAGCCGCGGGGACGGCAGGATCCCGAAGACCGCGACCAACGAGAGCATGTAGACGACCTAGGTGGCCAGCGTGCCGAAGATGGTTGCACGGGGGATGTTCCGGTCTGGATCGGTGACCTTGGAGGCGGCGACGGCCGCCGTCTCGACACCGAGGTAGCTGAACAGGGCGATCGCCATTCCACCGCCGATTGCCGCCACAGCGCCCTGGCCGCTCTGGTCCCACGGGGTGTAGTTGCTCCGATCGACGAACAAGAGCCCAACGGTGGCCATGAACGCGAGGGCGGCGAACTTGAGCACCGTCGTCATCACCTGGACCGAGCCCATGTTCCTCACGCCCGAGAGGTTGATCAGCGCGGGGATCCACAGACCGACCAGGACCAACAAGACGGTGACGGCCTTGTTGTGACCGCCGTTGACGAACTCCTCCAGGTAGAGCACCCAACCGACTGCGATCGCCGCGTTGCCGGCCCAGGCGGTGATCCAGTACGACCAGGCATTGGCGAACCCCAGCCCGTTGCCAAAAGCCGCCCGCGCGTATGCATAGGGACCACCGTCGGCTGGGAGCCTGCGCGAGAGCGCCGAGAACAACAGCGCGAGGGCAACAGCACCCAGGGTCGTGAGAGCCATCGACACGAGGCTGATCGGCCCGAAGCCGGCCAGGGAGGTCGGCATGTTGAAGATCCCGACGCCGATGATGCTGCCGACGACCAGGGCGGTGGCGACCGGAAGCCCGAAGCGGCCAGACGCGGGCTGTTCGCCGGAGCTGGACGCACCTTGTGGGACGGCACCAGCCTGAGACCCGTCGTCCTCACCCACGGCTACGTGAGGCGACTGACCGCGATGGTCGTGCAGGGATGGGCGTGAGTGGCCGATGCCTGGCGTCGTTTCGATCAGTGAGGTCGATCGGCTCCATCTCCCAGCAGTCGCCGGTGCGGGGAATCCCTGAGTCCCGTCGGCCTCGCAGGCTACTCCATGCACCTGATCGGCGTCCGTGTCGGCAACCGTGCCCTCTTCATCCTCGGTGCGGCTACTTGCAGGGCAGGAAGCGCACGGTGGTCTCGACTTCCTCCAGAACTGTTCGCAGCGCTCGCACGGCAAGGGTGACCTCATGGTCAGTCGTCGATCGGGGAAGTGACAGGCGGATCGAGCAGTGTGCCTCTTCGGGTGAGCGTCCCATCGCCAACAGCACATGAGTCGGATCGGGCGACCCTGACTTGCATGCCGAGCCTGACGATATCGACACACCGTGACGATCGAGGGCCATGACCAGGGACTCGCCTCGCAAGCCCGGCAGGGTCAGGTTCGAGGTGTTCGCCAATCGCAGCACGGGGTGCCCGTTTCGCGAAGCGCCCGGGACGAGCTGGCAGATCTCGGCCTCGAGCCGGTCGCGCATGCTCGCGAGCGCGCCGGTGTCACGGAGCGCCCGCCTCGCCAGCTCGGCTGCCTGACCGAAGCCCGCGATGCAAGCCACGTTCTCGGTACCGGCGCGCCGGCCTGACTCCTGGCCGCCACCATGCACGAGAGGCTCCAGCTCGACGCCTTTGCGGACGAACAGCGCTCCGACCCCTTTGGGACCGCCGATCTTGTGGGCTGACAGGCTGGCCATGTCGACATCGAGCTCGGCGACGTCAAAGGGGAGCTTTCCCGCTGCCTGAACGGCGTCGGTGTGGAAGAGGGCTCCGTGTTCGTGAGCGACCGCGCTCAGCTCGGCGATGGGCTGGATCGTCCCCACCTCGTTGTTGGCCGCCATGATCGACACCAGCACCGTATCGATCCGCATCGCTTCGCGAAGATCCTCGGGGGACACCAGCCCGTCGCCGTCAACCGGCAGGTAGGTGACCTCAAAGCCCTGGCACTGCAAGAACCGGCACGCAGCCAGCACGGCGGGGTGCTCGATCTGTGAGGTGACGACGCGCGAGCCGGGAGGGCTTTGCAGCGCCACGCCCTTGATCGCCATGTTGTCGGCTTCGGATCCTCCGCCGGTGAAGACGATGCTTCGCGGCCGTGCACCGATCAGGCCGGCCACCTGACGGCGGGCGGCATCGACCCCGTCGGCAGCGCGGCGGCCCGTGCTGTGGATGCTCGAGGGGTTCCCGAAGCCGCGCTCGGACAGGTATGGCGCCATCGCCGATGCAACGCTTGGTTCTATCGGCGTTGTCGCGTTGGCATCGAGGTAGACGGGACGCTCGTCTGGCACCTCCGAGGTTGGAGGCAGCGCAGCAGCACACAGCTCGGCGTCGTCCCGAGAGACCTCCCCCCGAGCGCTCGCCCACTCAGCGCGTCTCCCCTCTGGATCCGCTGATCCGGCCACCTGCCCGCTCGCCGCGTCGGGTCCGAGGGTCGCGTCGGCCTCGAGGCGGACCACGTCACACAGCAACGCCTTGTACACGGGGAACCCCGAGATCTCGTCGCGGTTGGACAGGTCGGTCAGCTCGTTGACGTTCCAGCTCTGCCACGCAGGCGGGCCGACGGGAGTCCCTCCTCCCATGTTCACCTCGACGGCGCCCGCCACGATCCGGTCGGTGACCACGGCCCTGAAAGGCACCGCGCCGCGAGGGGTGCGCACCTCGACCAGATCACCCGAGACGATGCCACGCACGTCGGCGTCGGTGCGGTGCAGCTCGACGGTCGGCTCGGGATTGTCGACGACCAGGCCCGAGATGCCGTGGTGCTGAGAGCGGAAGTCGGTGTCAGGCCGCGCACCCGAGTTGAACACCAACGGGTACCGGCGGGCCAGCGCTGGCGAGCTCAACGGACCCTCGACCGGTTCGGTGTAGCGAGGTAGCGGGTCATACCCCTCGTTCTCGAGACCGACCGAGGCGATCTCGAACAGGCCGCTGGGCGTGTCGAAACCGGGTTCACCGTCAGGGCGAAGGTGCCCCGTGCGCCACTTGCGGTACTCCATGATCGGGGAGGCCAGCCTGACCGATCCACCGGCCGCGACGACCTCTTCAAGGGTGTAACCGGACCCCTCGAGTGCGAAGCGGATCATGTCGTCCTCGCTCTGGGGGAACTGGCCGCCGTAGCCGAGCCTTCGAGCCAGCTCGGCCATGATCAAGTAGTCGTTTCGCGCTTCTCCCACCGGAGGGATCGCCTTCTCGCGAAGTCTGAACACCGGTCCGTAGGTCATGTACGAGTCGATCTCGAACATCGTCGTCGCAGGCAGCACCAGGTCGGCGAAAGCCGCGTCCGCGGTGAGCTGGCGGTCGATGCAGACCATGAACTCGAGCTCGGCCAGCGCCTCGCGCCACAAGGCGGTCTGCGGCCAGGACGTGAGGATCGAGGCGCCGTGGACGATCAAGGCCCGTATCCGGTAGGGATCGCCGTGAAGAAGCGACGGCACGAGCGCGCTCGCATGGGACTCCCCCCGGTACTGGCTGTACAGCGGGAACCGGTCCCGCGCCAGAGCAAGATCGAGGTCGGGGTTGGCAACGTTGCAGGATCGGTTGATCGGGAAGTGCGTGCCGGGCATGGCCAGGCCGATCCCACCGGGAACATCCAGCTGGCCTGCCAACGCGAACAGGGTGAGCACGGCCCGTATCGCCTGCAGCCCGCTGTTGGAGTACTCGAGCCCGGTGTACATGACCGGGCAGGCGCCCGTGGCCCGACCGATCTGTCGAGCCAGACCACGAACGGTCCCCGCGGGCACGCCGGTGATCGACTCGGTCACCTCGGGACTGAAGTGCTGCACGTAGCCGCGGAGCTCCTCGAAGCCGCGACACCAGTTCTCGGCGAAGTCCTCGTCGTGGAAGTCCTCGTCGATCATCACCCCGATCATCGCGAGCGCAAGCGCACCGTCGGTTCCGGGTCGGATCGGGACCCAGCTGGCACCGGTTCGATCAACCGTCGAGGTGCGGCGCGGATCGATCACCACGATCTCGGTGCCCCTGTCCGCCGCTGCTTCCAGGCGGACCATGTCCAAAGGAGGCGAGTCCGTGGCCGGGTTGGCACCCCACACGACCACCAGCTCGGCGTTCTCGATGTCGACGAACATGTCGGTGAGGCGCCGGCCCAGGGTCAGGTGCGGTGCCATCATGGCGAAGGACACGTAGCACAACGCTCCGACACCCATCGTGTTCGGCGACCCGAACGGGAACAACACGTTGGAGGCCGACGACACCGAAACACCGGCCGGCTGGAACATGTCACACAGGGACAGCTCGAACGCGCCGCGCCCGGTGTAGATGGCCACCGCTTCAGGACCCGATTCTGCCTTGATCAGCTCGAGGCGGCCGACGATCTCGTCATAAGCCTCGTCCCAGGTGACGGGTTCGAAGTCATGGGTCCCGGATGGCCCCTTGCGCCGCAGCGGGGTGGTGAGGCGATGCTCGGAGTGGACGATCTCAGGTGCGTGTGCCCCCCTCCGGCACAGCATCCCGAGTGGGTGCGACCTGTCCGGACGGATCCCCACGAGCCGACCTTCGTCCACCTCGGCGACCACCCAGCACCCCGCAGGGCAGATGCCACAGATCCCGGGTCGTTCTGGCATGGGGCACCTCCTTGACCACCGGACACCCTACGGGAACAGCCCGGGACAGTCGGCCTGGCCCTGACTTGCACCGGTTGCGCGCACCGCAATCCAGAACCGCTGCCTCGCAACCGGCGGCTCGCGTGGAACATCGATCCCAGGTCCGCAAGGATGTTGGCCTGCCAATCGAGGGGGATCCCATGAGAACGTCGCTGCCCAGCCAATCGGCTCGCGCGTTCGCTGCGGCCCTCAGCGCGCTGGTGATCATCACCACTGCCTGCACGTCGAACCAGTCTGGATCGACGAGCTCGGGCCCCTCGGGTGGCACCAAGGTCGGCAGCGGCACGCCCGCTTCGCTTGGCTTCGTGCCAGGCGCAGCCGAGAACGCCGACGGTGCGCCGCCCGAGTACACAGCGACCAGCACCTGCGGATCGGACTCCGCGACCTACCTGGCCGAGCTTGCGACCACATCACCGGATCAGGCCAAGGTTCCATACGAGTGGGCCGACGTGGTGCCCGGTGGCAAGCAGATCATGGTGACCGGCACGATGACGTCGAGCCATCTCGGCCCCCAGGACCTGCCGATGAGCCACACCTTCGGCGACGACCTGTCGATGAACATCAGGCTCGACCCCCAGTTCACACAGTTCGCGAAGCAGTTGGGCCACGGCGAATCCGAAGAGCAGGACCGCGACAACAAGGACAGGGACGCTGGCACGACGGCTACCGCCGGACCCGCGGCGACCGCTGCCAAACAAGAACCCGCGGCGAGCAACGGCTCGGATGCGGGCACTGAAGGCGCCGTCGACGAGCTCGACAACGACCACGTCGGTGAGGACCAGGCAGGCTTCCTGCACGTGGAGATCTCCGCTGGCCTGATCCCGCACGTCAAGCGGCCCGCAAACGGCGACG
>JAHFUU010000150.1 GCA_023264915.1 Microthrixaceae bacterium
CATCTGATGAGTCCGACGAAGTCGCCGAGGTGCTCTTCGAGCGTGGAGCTGACGGCGTAGCTCGAATCACCATCAACCGGCCAGAGAGGCGCAACTCACTGTCGTGGGGAGTGATCTCTGAGTTGAGGAGGTCGTTGGCGGCGGCCAGGGCCGATCCGGACATGAGGGTGGTCGTGTTGACAGGTGCCGGCGACCGGGCTTTCTGCGCGGGCGCCGACCTGGGCGGCATGGCATCGGGTGCCGGGTACCTCGAGCTGCACGAAGGTCGAGGCGAGTTGGCCGGGTTGTTCGCCGACCTGTGGTCCCTGGGGATGCCCACGATCGCCCGAGTGCGGGGATACGCGTTGGGTGGGGGGTTCGGCCTGGCGATGGCGTGTGATCTCGTCGTCGCATCCGACGACGCGCAGTTCGGCACCCCCGAGATCAACGTGGGCGTCTGGCCATACATCATCACAGTGCCGCTGGTGCGCTCGATGCCGCCCAAGAAGGCGCTCGAGCTGATGATGACCGGAAGGCGGGTCAGAGCTGACGAAGGTGAGCGGATCGGCTTCGTGAACCGTGTAGTTCCCGCGGACGAGCTCGACGCGGCCATCGAGGAGTTGGCGGTCGGGCTCGCTTCCAAGTCGCCCGCGATCATGCGTCTCGGCCGCGGGTCCTTCTACCACGTGTGGGATGAGTCCGCCGCTGATGCCCTGCCATTGCTTCACGCGATGCTCACCGTCACGACTGGCACCGACGACTCGCGCGAAGGCATCACGGCGTTCCTCGAGAAGCGCGACCCCAGTTGGTCAGGTCACTGATGCTTCATCACGAAGACCGTGGTCCGATAGCGGTGATCACCTTGGACCGTCCGGAGAGGCGCAACGCCATCAACCTCGAGACCCTCGTCCAGCTGGACGAGGCGATCGAAGCGACGTCGGCCGATCCGGCCAAGCGGGCACTGATCCTGACTGGGGCCGAAGGCCACTTCTGCGCGGGAGCAGATCTGAGCGGTGTGGAGGACGCGGAGTTCGTGGCTGTTCTGGCTCGAGTGCTCGACGGGCTTCGCAACGCGACCTTCCCGACGATCGCAGCTGTCGAGGGCGCGGCGTTGGGTGCCGGGGCCCAGCTCGCGGTCGCGTGCGATCTGAGGGTCGCTGCCGCGGATGCCATGTTCGGGATACCTGCCGCCAAGCTCGGCCTGATGGTCGACCAGTGGACCGTGCGCCGGCTGGCCGATGTCTTGGGTCAGGGCACTGCTCGGGCTGTCCTGCTGGCAGCAGACACGATCTCTGGGGAACGCGCCTTTGCCCTCGGGCTGGTGCAGCGCATGGGAACCATCGACCTCGCCTTGGAGTGGGCGCATCACATCGCCACCCTGGCCCCGCTGACCATCTTGGGTCACAAGATCGGGCTGAACCAGGCCGAGGAGCTCCCGCCGACGACGCCTGAGTACGCGGCAGCGTTCACCCGTGCGTGGTCGAGTGCAGATCTGTCAGAGGGCCTGCTCGCATTTCGCGAGCGCCGCCCCCCGAAGTTCAGGGGGACCTGAAGCGGTTCTCGTCATCCGCCGGTCAGCGCGCGTTGCTCGTTGGCCCTCACGGCCCTCACGTGGGCCGGGTTGATCGGCCCGAGCGTGAAGTTGCCCTCTCCAGAGCGTTGGTAGGAGATCTGGCGCGCCTTGTCGAGCTCGGCCGGATCGATGCGGCAGGTGGTCAGGACGGGCTCGATGCCGTAGAGGCGCGCCGAGTTGATGCCGAGGATCTTGGCTTTGACCCGGGGTGTGAGCTCTGGATAGCCGTAGACCTCCTGGAACTGCTTTGAGATCTCAAAGGCACGGAACGCCTGGATCTGATCCTGTGGGGAGCCGTACCAGATCGAATCCGTTCCCCAGCAGACGTTGTTCTCGCCGAAGGCGACAAGCAGCTTTCCCAGGACATGAGTGGCCTGCTCGGGTGTCCCCATCAAGGCCCGCCAGGTTGACCCAAGCTCGGCGTACACGTTGGCTGCGGGAGCCACCCCTGCCTTGGTCACGGACGTGACGAGGCGGTTGACGCCGTAGTCATCCCTCTCGTCATAGGGACCCTCGGGCCTGGATCCCTGAACGTCGAACCCTGAGTGGTACACGACGAAGTTGATCTCTGGGTGCCGGGCCGCGGCTGGGCCGACGTCGACGGGATCGGCGAATGGCGATCCGTTGCCGAATCCCTTGTGGACCGCAACGATGTTCGGTCCCAGCTCGCGGACCTTGCCGAGGAACGCCTCTCCCACCCGCGGTGCGGCCGGGTCGTGGTCGTCTAGCCACCACCCGCGCCCGCCGAGATGGGTGTAGGTCTTCCATGCGGCCACCGGCAAGGACGAGTGAAGGGTCTCCATGTTCGCCTGCAGCTGGCCTATGGTCCCCAGGGACGGGTGCGCCTCGCCCTGCATCAAGGTGCGCCTGCTGTGGCAGAGCTGGTCGGCCGTGTCCACAGCCCTCTTCATCACCTCTGGGTTCAGTGGGCTGCCAGCAAACGGGAGTGCCGAGATGACCAGGACGTTGGTGTCGCTCTTGGTGAACATCAGATCGAGGTACTTATCGAGCGAGAAGCACTCACGCGGATCGTTGGCCCCGCAGCGGGACTGAGGGAACGCTGTGCTGAGCCCGAGGTCGGGGATGTCGTGGTTCGCATCGAGGAAGTGCGTCTGGACGTCGAAGATGAACTCCTGGCCCCCGAGGGCGGCCACTGCAGCGTCGGGGTCAGTCGCCGCTTCCTCGGGAAGCTTGTAGGTGCCCCCCGGAGCCGTGGAACCTGGCCCTCCGCCTCGGGATCCCCTGGGGGACCCTGTCCTCAGGGGTGATCCCGAGGTGGTCGACCCACCCGATTCGGCCGCCTCCTTGGTGCACGCGGCCAGCGCCAGCAGCGTCGTGGCGGCACCCATCGTGGACAGGAGGAAGGTCCTTCGCGACATGCCCAGACGGCGTGCGTGACGCTCGGCGTCGGCTCGAGAGCGGCGCATGGCTTCGCGGACGAGCGGAGACAGCGGTCTCGGAACGAACTCGCCGTTGGAGCACGGGTTGAGCTTGATCGGTAGGCCTGGGTATCCGTCATCTCGTCGGGCCATCAGGTTCCCCCCTGTCCACCCTGGGTCTTCGAGTCGGCCCGCTGAAGTGCCGCGTCTCGAACTTGAGCAGTTGCAGTGCCTGCCTCTGGAGTATCGCAGCAAAGCGCGTGTTCGAGGTGGCCGAGTCACTGCGCCGGCGCCCGAGCGCTGTTAGCGTGCACAGCGACCTGACGTCCGGACACCAACGAGGTGACAGCCATGAACGTCGTGCTCATCGTGCTCGGGGCGATCATCGTCATCGTTCTCGTCGTCGGGCTGGCTCTGGCGCCCGCGCTCAACAAGAAGGGTGATGCTGCTGTCGCGCGAGCCAAGTTGCTGGTGGGAGACGACGCCAAGGTGATCGAGCCCAAGGCCGTGGGGATGGGCACCGAGCCTGCCGAGGAGGGCGGGCTCCTCGGTCTGGGATGCCTCGCGGCCAGCGATTCGCTGCTTGCCTTCGTGACGTTCCATCCCCAGCAGGAGTGGACCCTTGACCGCTCCAGGATCACCAAGGTCGAGGTCGCAGCCGAAGATCCGACCGTGGTGTCCAAGACGACGATCGAAGTGCACTTCAAGGGCGGTGACGGGCAGGACGTGATCGCTCGGTGGCGCTTTGGCCGCGACCTTGTCGAGTGGCTCACGGAGCTCGGCTATGACTGGGGCCCCGAAGGCCCGCCGTCGCCTACCACAGACGACTCAGCTGACGCGGAAGCTGGCTCTGTCGACGATTCCTCCGGCGCCTTCGACTCACCGGATGCATCGGGATCCTCGGGTGTCGTTGACCCCGGCGGCTGACCATTACTAACGCAGTGGGCGGCCGTAGCTGTCGCGGAACCCGCCGGAGCAGATGACGATGAAGTCGACCAGGGCCCAGATCCCTGTCACCAGCCAGGTGAGCCCGAAGGTGACGAAACCGACAAGGAACAAGACGAGCATCGCGGCGCCGGAGCCGTTGTCGCCGACGTAGAACCTGTGGGTGCCGAACATGCCCAAGAATGCGGCGAGCAATGCGGCGCTGACCTTTGACCGCGGGGGCGAGTACACGGGTATCAGGTGGGGCGGCAGGACTGAGCGGTAGGCGGGCCCGACGGGGTATGTGGGGACGGCGGCCGTCAAGGGTGCCGGATGGAGAGGCCCGGGCCCGAGCACAGGCGGCTGTGAATCCCGCAGGCCCCGCGGTGAGGGCACCACCCTGGCTGCGTGCACCGGCGCGGGAGCTGTGCTGGATGAGTGACCAGGAGGCCTGCCGGTGAGCGTCGGTGGGTTCCAGCGCCCAGGCTCCGCGGCCAGCGGCGGGTAGCGGAGCGTTGGCCGCCGATCTGTCGCCGGGCTCGTCTCGACGGTGGCCGCCAGGGGATCCACTGCGTGGATCGCGGCGCCAGCCTCGGTGAGGGGGAGTCCGCAGTTCGTGCAGAAGTGGCGACCAGCTGGAGAGCCCGCTCCGCAGGATCCGCACAGGTCCAGGTCCGCTGGAAGCATCGACGGCACGGTACACCCGTCATGCCCCGGCGCGCCCCCGGGTTCTGCGCGCCCCCCGACATCGCTCGATCGGGCTCGTACTCCCCCTGAGTGCCCCGGGACCAACAGGGTTGGCGAACAGGACCTGAGTGGTCGGTGCTTTGACCGGAGCGCCGCTGCTCGAGGTTCACGGGTCCCATGGAACCCCGGTCCCCATGGAACCCCGGTCCGCGGGGGACCCTGCAGACTCAGACGGACAGTGTTCAGGCGATGTCGAAACCGAAGTAGCGGCGCATTGCATCGAGCCATTCGCTGTGGCTCAACGTGCCGAGAGCGACTAGCTCCTCGTCGGTCATCTTGGCGCGGCCCCCGAGGATTGCGAAGGCATCGTCGGCGACGGGGTAGCGAAGGGCCGGCTCATCTGCCTTGAGGACGGCCACGATCGTCTCTGCGACGACCTCGGGCCCCGGTGCGGTCGTGAGCATCGTCGCGAAGAAGCCGAGCGCTCGCTCGTAGTGCATGGGGTAGAAGGTCGACTCTGGGACCGGTGGGCTCTTGTAGAAGATCGGAGTGTTGATGACCCCCGGCTCGATCAAGGCGACCCGAACCCCGTAAGGAGCGACTTCTTGGGCCAGCACCTCCGAGAAGCCCTCCAGGGCGAACTTCGACGCGGTGTAGGCGGCGGTGGTCACCGTGGCGTATCGCCCGGCAACCGATGAGACGTTGACTATGTGGCCTGTCCCCCTTTCGCGCATCGAGGGGAGCACTCGCTTGATGCATCGAACAGCCCCCAAGAAGTTGGCTTCGATGTGCTCGGAGAACGACTCGATCGTGTCGTCCTCGACAGCTTGGCTTCGCGCGATGCCGGCATTGTTCACGAGGACGTCAACGGGGCCGGACTGATCTCTCACCTGCTTGAAGGCCAGGTCGATCACGCGGTCGTCGGTGACGTCTATTCGCAGAAGGCGCACGTTGTCGAGGCCCGCATCGACGCACGCGGCATGAAGGTGCTCAGCTCTGTCGAGATCGCGCATCGAGCCGTAGACCTCATAGCCTTCCTGCGCCAAGCGGATCGTTGTGGCGAGCCCTATGCCGGAGCTCGCACCGGTAACCACAGCAATGCCCATGCGAGCAGTGTCGCGCGGCGAGAGGTCGGTCATCACAGGTTGCGAGCAGCCTCCAGAGCTCGTTGCTCCTACCAGGTGAGCTCCCAAAGCTCTGCCCGAGGTAAGATCGAAGATGCCACCACAGCGCGACGGGCCACCGAGGCGCATCTTCGGGCTCGCCCGTGCGAACAGCGAGCGGGCCTCCCACGGAACCAGGCGTGAGCGCCGACGGCGCCCCAACAGATGAGGGGCCGCGGATCCCATCCCAGCCACATGACTCGTCGGGCCGGGGCGGAGCCCCGCTAGGATTGGGGACGTGCTGGTTTGCCCACGCTGCCAGGGTCTCGTTGAACCGGGCTCGGCACTTTGCCCGACTTGCGCGTACGATCCTCGCACCGGCGACACCGCTCTCAACCCGCCCCGAGCCGAACAGGCCGGCACCGAGAGCGGCATGGTCGCAGTGGTCGCGTCGGCGCTGAGCGTTCTGCTGGCAGTGGTGCTGGTCATCTTCGCGATCACCTACACGTTCCGCACCTATGTGACCGAACGTCCCAGTGCCGCTCGGACCTTTGCAACCGAGAGCGGGACCTCACCCAACAGGCGGTGAGCAAGCCAGGAGCTCGCCTTGGCATCAGTGTCCTCTGTCCGCGAAGTCGGGCGCTATTGCAGACTCTGGTCGAGGCAAGGTTGAAGGTGCCACCACAGCGCAACGGGTCACCGTGGACATCTTCGGGCTTGCCCGTGCGAACCGTGAGCGGCAGCGAGCGGGCCGCCCACAAGACCAGGTGAGCCCATGGTGGCCCGAGAAGGATGGGCGACCATCCCGACCGTCCCCAGACAGGCTTGTCGAGCCTGGGCGGATCCCCACTAGTCCTGAAACAAGCGCTCGAGATCTTGGTAGGTGTTCGGAGTTGCCGGTTGGGAGGTCCGGCGGCTGGAAGGTGCGATTTGGAGGTGGTTCGCCGGGTCGTGGTCTACCGGTGGGCG
>JAHFUU010000002.1 GCA_023264915.1 Microthrixaceae bacterium
GATGCGGCCCAGCACCGCCCACGCCAACCGGTCGGCGCCGGCAAGGTTCAGGTGGATGTTGTCACCTGCTCGCACAACACGCGACTTCCCGTCGGCGAAGGGCAGGCTGAGCGAGTAGTTGCCGCCGGAGTCAGAGAAGTAGGGCCAAGAGTCGAAGTAGGTGACCCACGGGCGCTTGGATGCCTCGGACCAGTAGATGAAGTTGAGCTTGTCCATCCCTTCGACCCCTGAGGTCGGGCCCATGATGAGCGCCCCCACCCATATCACCAGCCGGTCGTTGTCGGGGCTTCGCAGGAGATCCATGGTGTCAGCGACCCGCTTGCGGTACTCGGCCAGCCATTCGGGGCTGTAGCGCTTGAGGCCTCCCTTGTTGGGCAGGGGGATGTTCTGCGCGTCGTTCGCCCCGAACATGACGATCATGACGTCCGGGTCCTGGGACGGCACCACCTCGCGTGCGAGGTGCTCTGGCCAGTTGAAGTAGTCCGGCCGCGACAGGCCAGTGGACACGCGCGAGTCCAGGGTCGGTGTGAACAACCCGGTCGAGGAAGCCACCCGTTCCATCGACGGCCCGAACGCTCCTGTGATCGAGTCCCCACCGATCCACAGCTTCAAGGGGCTTCCCGGGACTGGCGCGCGCACGGCCGGCTTCGCCGGCTTGGGCGGGGTGGTGCCGGCCGCCACCGATCGTTGTTGCTGCTCAGCCTCACGCTGTTGGGCAAGGAGCTCATCGGTGGATATCCCCGAGGATCGGTTCTTCCCGAGCGCTTCGTCGAGTTGGTTGCGGGGATCGCTCAGGTGCAGCCATGACGACATCGTCGAGACAGCTCCCGCGACGCTCTGACGCCAGCAGCCGTCACATGCCGCGTTGGCTCGGCTCTTGCGTTCAGTGGCACTCGCGTTCATGAACATGGCGATCACCAGCGCGAGGACGATCACGGCCAGCACGAGCCCGGCTGGCATCGTGCCGTCCTCGGCAGCGCGAACCGGCCGCAGGAGGATCCGCCAGCTGGGCCGCGTTCGGGTCCCGCGGGGAAGCGCTGCCATCGGGTGAACGTTAGTGGCGTGCCGCGCACTTCACGGTGCGCCCCGGGATCGTCGTCGCAGGTGCGCCGAACTGGTCGCATCTGTGGTGGCGACCTGACAGGACCTCTCAGAACTGGAAGTAGATGAACGGTGCCACACCTTCGGGGCCGAGGGCATCGACCGCGACGAGGCCCAGACCCAGGACCAACCCCTGGATGACTGGCTGGAGCTGTGCGAACCGCTCTGACGCGCGTTCGGGTACCGCTGGTGGCACGAACTGGGAGGCGATGCTCACGGCGACGAGTGACGCTGCCAGCACGAGCGACCCTGTCGGGATGGATTGGGTCCCGTCGCCGCCGCCGACCAGGGCACCGAGGACGGCGAAGGCGTCACCGACCGACGGCGCTCTGAAGAACACCCAGGCAAGGCACACCACTCCGAAGGTCAGGAACCACTTCAGGATCGGAGCGGCGGCCGGTGGGCTCCTGATCGGTTCTCGTTCAGCCCGGGCCTGCCTCGCGCGACGTTCCGTGGCGAGGGCCCCGCCGTGTATCCCTCCCCAGATGATGAAGGTGCCGTTCGCACCGTGCCAGAGACCACCGAGCAACATCGTCAACACAAGATTGACATAAGTCCTGAGAGGCGTGCCACGGTTGCCGCCGAGGGGGATGTACAGGTAGTCGCGGAGCCACCGCGAGAGCGTCATGTGCCAGCGCCTCCAGAAGTCCTGGAACGAAAGAGCGCGGTAGGGAGCGTCGAAGTTCTGCGGCAGACGTATGCCGACCAGCAACGCCACGCCGATCGCGATGTCGGTGTACCCGCTGAAGTCTGCGTAGATCTGGATCGCGTACCCGAGGATGCCCAGCGCGACCTCGGTTCGTGTGTGCGACCCGGGCAGCGCGAAGACCGGGTCGACGACCGTGGCGGCAAGGTAGCTCGACACGACCACCTTCTTGACCATGCCCCGGACGATCAACATGAAGGCCTCGGCTGATCGAACCCGGCGCGGGTCCGCCACTGCGTCGAGTTGCGGGACGAACTCCGACACGCGCACGATCGGCCCCGCCACGAGGTGGGCGAAGAACGTCAGGTAGACGGCGAAGTCGAGTTGCGGCACCGGAGCCTGGGTCCCGCGGCCGACGTCGACGACGTAGCTGATCGCCTGGAAGACGAAGAACGACACAGCGATCGGCAGCACGATCGTCAACACCGGCCGGCTCACGGCCAGGCCCAAGTTCTCGAGGCGCGCCAGGAAGAAGTCCAGGAAGAAGTTCGTGTACTTGAAGTAGCCAAGCACGCACAGGTTGATCGCGACGGCGCTTCGCACGATCCAAGCGCTGGTCCGGGTGCGCGCTCGGCTGGGACCGAGAGCGGCGAAGGTCGCCCGCGCAAGTGCTGCGTTGACGAACACGATGCCGAGAAGGACGAACAGGAAGCGCCAGTTCTGGTCCGCGGCCTCCGGGTACCAGTCGCCGAGCTTGGCGTTGCCCAGCACGATCGCAGCACAGATCCCATATGGGATGGCGAAGGCCGCAGGGTGGGTGGTCCGGCGCGCCGACGTGCTGGGTCGGGCGCCTGCCCTTCCTGTGCTCGTTGCGCCGCGCTCGCCTCTTGCCAGGGTCTCACCTGCGGAGCCCTCGAGGTTGGTGACCTCGGGGGCGCCGAAGCCGATCCGGACCAGGCATGTCGTCGCGATCGCCGTGGCGGCCAGCATCGCGGAAGCCGCGGGGTTGAAGAGGGTGTGCCGGGGGTTCAGCGGGTCGAGGTAGAACCAGCAGCTCGAGAAGAAGATGAACCACCGCCACAGCCGGCGGTTGGGGCGAAGCAGCCAGCTACCCGCGAGAACGACGACGAAGAAGACCGCGAAGTCAACAGTGGGGAACAGCATTCTGGTTGGCGCCGACGTTCAGCTCGTGCGGACGCCTGACCCTACCCGCCTCGGCCGAGACCCAACGATGTCAGGGAAGCCAGCAGTCGGTGATTGCCGTGGCGGCGGTGCTGTTGGCTACCGAAGGGAGGCCGTACATGTCCTCGATCGTTCGCAGGATGCTGTAGTGGTTGATCGTCTCGGTGTAGGTGCCGGCAGAGACCTTCTCGCCGTAGAAGATCGTGGCTATCTGGTTCGACGAGGAGTAGTCGTCCTCGTCGAAGGTGACGATGAGGAGGCTGTTGTGGGTCTTGGCCCACTGCGCGTAGCCGTCGATGTTGTTCTGAAGCCACGTGTCGCCCTGAGCGATCGTGCCGTTGTGCATGTCGTCGATCTGGTTCGGGACCACGAACGACACGGCGGGCAACGTCGAGTAGTCGGTTGGGAACGCCGAGAACGGCTGGTTCGACTCGGCGGGCACGTTGGAGAAGTCAACCCATGGGTTGTGCTTGCGTTGGTAGCCGTCGCTGCCACCGTTGCTGCAAGCCGTCGAGCCTGCCGCAGGGAGCGTCTCGGAGTAGCCGACGAAGGTCTTGGAGGCAGCGATCAACTGTGCGCCGAGGTTGTCAGTCGAATAGGGGGAGCCTCCAGGGGGGCATGCATCGTCGGTGACACCCTGGTTGGTTCCCGAGAAGAGGGCGAGGTAGTTGGGCTGGCTCGGGTGATGGGTGCCGAAGGACTGGGTGAACAGAGCACCGCCGGTCGCGAGCGAGTTGATGTAAGGCGCCGACGGGCTGCCGATGATCGAGGACTCCGAGTGGTTCTCCTCGACCACGACCACGACGTGGTCAGGATGGGTGAGCCCCCCGACGGGCACCGTCGTCGAAGTTGTGGTGGTGGTGTCAGGCGGTGGGGGAGCGACGCAGGCCGTCACCTGGATGCCGACAGCCGCGACACCGCCCAAGGCAAGGATGGGAAAGAGCCTTTTGGTGAGCCTCGAGATCGTCATCTGTGCCTCCGCCGGGTGCAGCCCTGGTCTGGTTGCACGAAACATGTCCAGGCTAGCCGAATGGTCGACCATCGGCAGGCCCGGCGCCAGTGATGTAGAACGCCTCTCATGACCGAAGACTCCGACCCGAACGAGGCTGGCCATTCAGCCCACATCCACCGAGCGCAGGCCAGGGGACTGGCAGGCGAGATGCCGCGCCCGATACGGGTCACGATGCTGGGCGCGGGCAGCATGTTCACCCCCGAGCTCGCCCGTGACCTGTTTGCCATCCCCGGTGGTGCCGGTGGGACCATCGCCCTCGTCGACGTGGATCCCGAGCGTCTCGACGCGATGGCCAAGGTGCTGGAGCGCCAGACAGAGGAGCTCGGGGTCGCCGAGGCCTGGACGATAGAGGCGCACCTTGACCGCAGGGAGGCTCTTGCAGGAAGCCACTACCTCGTCAACTGCATCGAGGTGAGCGGCACCTCCTGCGTCCGGTTCGACAACGACATTCCAGCCAGCTACGGGGTTGACCAGTGCATCGGCGACACCGTGGGTCCGGGGGGCCTGTTCAAGGCGCTTCGCACCATCCCGGTGTGGCTTGATGTTCTGGCAGACGCCGAGGATCTCTGCCCCGACGCGCTCGTGCTCAACTACACGAACCCGATGAGCATGATGTGCCTGGCGTCAGCCCGGGCGTCGTCGATGGCCGTGGTCGGACTCTGCCACTCGGTCCAGGGCACGAGCATGGTGCTCGCATGGCGTTGTGGGGTCCGCTACCGCGACCTCACATGGGCATGTGCCGGCATCAACCACCTCAGCTGGTTCACGACGCTCGAGCACGACGGTCGTGATCTCTACCCGATCCTGTTCGACAAGGCCGAACGTGATCTTCGGGGTGATCCCGCTGACCCCAACGACGCGGGGGACCTGGTCCGCAAGGACATGATGCTGCACTTCGGTGCCTTCATCACCGAATCGAGCGGTCACCTGTCCGAGTACGTCCCCTACTACCGCAAGCGTCCCGATCTCATCGAGCGGTACTGCAGGCCCGGCTATGACGGCGGCTCTTCGTTCTACGCCGACAACTGGCCGGCCTGGCGCGAGCAGGCCGACCGCGACCGCGAAGCATTGCTTGCCGGTGACAGCGCGTTCGAGTCCAAGAGGAGCTGGGAGTACGCATCCTGGATCATCGAGTCGCGCGAGAAGTCGGTGCCGTACCGAATCCACGGGAACGTGCCGAACACCGGCGGGCTCATCGAGAACCTTCCCCACGACGGTGTCGTCGAGGTTGCGTGCCTCGTCGATCACAACGGAGTGTCACCGACCCGATACGGGCGCCTCCCCCCACAGATGGCCGCGATCTGCGCGGCCAACATGGCCATGTACGACCTGGGGGCCCAAGCGGGCATCGAGCGTTCCACCGAGCTGGCGATCCACGCACTCCTGCTTGATCCGTTGACCGCTGCGGTGTGCTCGCCTGCCGAGATCAAGTCGATGACGTTGGAGATGTTCGAAGCCGAAGCTGATTTCCTCCCCGGTTTCACCTGACGGAGCTGTGCCCGGAGCCGACGAGTCAACTTCGCCTGAGCTCTCATCGGCAGGGCCCGGGTGCGAGCCGTCTACGGGGCTTGGCCCCGGCCCGACGAGTTGATGTGATCGGGATGCGATCCGCGACCCCTCATCTGTAGAACTTGACTCGCGCTTCACGTGATTCAACCTTTGAGGAGTGCTCGACCCTCGGCTCGTCCCGCTCGTTCGCCTCGGAAGGCTCGCTGGAAGGGGTGAGCTGTCCCTGCCGATGGCAGTTCGCCGTGCCCGCGGTGCTCGGCTGTCACACAGCGGCGCGGCCCTGGTCATCCGCGGCGAGCCAGAGCCTGCGAGCACCTCTCACGTGTTGGTTCCGGTCGACGGTGGCAGGATCCTCGTCAGGCTGTACGTGCCTCACGGGATCGGTTCGTTCCCGTTGCTTGTGTTCCTTCACGGCGGCGGATGGTGCACGGGCACGCTCGACGAACGTGACCAGCGTTGCCGCGCCATCTCTGCGGGAGCGCGATGCGTCGTCGCGTCGGTCGACTACAGGCTGGCACCCGAGAACCAGTATCCGACCGCACCCGAGGATTGCTACTGCGCGCTCGAGTGGTTGGTCGCCAACGCGTCCGAGGTCGATCGCAACGTCGACTTCACCATCGACCCGGACCGCGTGGCAATCGGCGGCGAGTCCGCCGGAGCCAACCTGGCTGCGGTCGTGTGCTTGATGGCGCGTGATCGGCAAGGCCCACAGATCTGCCACCAGTGGCTCGATGTGCCCGCCACCGACATGACCCTGTCCCAGAGCGGCTACCGCGAGGTCCCTGACGGCTACCTGCTCGACCGGGCGGTCATAGATGACTACATCGACCACTACGTCTCCGACCCGGCGCAGGTGACCGAGCCTTACTGCTCACCACTGCTGGCTGATGACCTCTCGGGCCTGCCGCCAGCTTGGATAATGACCGCCGAGCTCGACAAGCTCCGTGGCGACGGCGAGGCATATGCCGCAGCGCTGGTCGCCGCCGGCGGCCGAGCTCAGCATGTGCGCCTGGAAGCGAACATCCATGCGTCGTTTGCGCTGACCAGGCTGTTGCCGTCGTCTCGCCGGTACCAAGCTGACGCGATCGCTGCTCTGGAGGCCGCATTTTCTGGTTGAGCCGGGGAGCTGGTCATCGGCCGGGCAACCAGTGGAGCCGTCTCGGGCTGGCGCGAGTCATGCCTTGAATGGTTCAGCCCGGCGGGCGGATCATCAGGTCGAAGGCTTCGACGACACCGCTGATGTGGCGAGCCGTGGCAGAGGATCCCGATTGGATGGTGGTGAAGAGCAGACCCATCACGATCGACTCGATGCCCGCGGCGAGGACGTCAGGCTCGAAGTCAGAGCGCACATCTCCGTCGTGTTGTGCTTGGGTGAGCGCGCCAGCTACCAGATCGCTGAAGCGGCTGAGCGCTGGTAGCTCGACCAGGCGCGGTACCTCGTCGGGCTCCATCCCGGCCAGGATCCGGCGGGCCAGGGGATGGCTCGGCAGGACCATGACGGCGTGAACGACCAGCGACGGGATCAGCTCGCGTATGCCGGTTCCGGTGACAAGTGCCGAGACCTCGTCGATCATCCCTCCCGCGTCCGCGTCGACAGAGGCGCGGAAAAGAGCCTCCTTGTTGTCGAAGTAGGCATATGCCGCCGCTTGGGTGAGCCCCGCGGAACGTGCGATCTCAGAGACCGATGTGCCCCTGTAGCCGCGGCTGCCGAACCGTTCGATGGCAAGTTCGAGGATGCGTCGGCGGGTTCGCTCGCCCTTGGTCTCGCGGCCCTCGTCCGCGCCGTCCGCACCCTCGTCCGAGTCAGTCCCGGAACCGGGCTCGACCAGCCGCTCGACCAGGTCAGTCATCGAGTTCCGTCTCCTGCAAGCCCGACAGCTTCGGCCGATCCGCGCCCGCATGGGCGAGAGTTGTCACGAGGTCATCCTAACGAATAATCAATAATCTGGCTAGATCTGTAGATTCCGGGGTTGCGGGAGACAGATCTCTGCCCGGTCCGGAGCAGCATCCGGCGGTGACGGCCCCCCTCGCTGCGGTGGTTACGGCTGACTCGCCTGCTCGGCTGTCGCGCCCCGCAAGGGGGAGGAGCCGTTCTGCGGCGGCCTCAGCACGGCGTCGAATATGGACAGCACACCCATCTGCCTGCGGGCCTCGGTGCTGCTCCCGACCTGCACGATGCTGAGCATCAGGCTCAAGATGATCGTCTCGGCTCCATTGGAGAAGGCCTCGGCGTCAAGGTCGCTGCGGACCTGCCCGGTCGACTGGCCCTCGCGAACGCGAGCCGCGATCGTGTCTGTCAGGTGCGCTAGGGCCGGGAGGTTGATCAACCGCTTCAAGGCGTCAGGCTCGTGTCCGCCGAGCACCCTCTTGACCAGGGGATGCGTCTCGAGGTTGCCGATGAAGAAGATGAGCAGCATTGGCACCAGCTCGTTGGGCGGGATGCCGGCACCCTGGGCGACTGCCTCCGTTATCGCCGCATCCGCGTCGGCGTCCACAGCGGCATCGAACAGGGCTTCTTTGGAGTTGAAGTACGCGTACGCCGCGGCCTGGGTGAGACCCGCGGCCCTGGCTATCTCTGACACCGAGGTCGCCCGGTAGCCGCGGTCACCAAATCGAGCGATGGCGATCTCGAGCAAGCGCTTCCGGGTCCGCTCGCCCTTGGTCGCACGTTCGGCGTCCTCAGGTAGAGTCCCGATGTCCTCTGAATAGGTGCTGGTCACACGTCTCCTCGATCCCGGGCGATGTGGGCCCGCCGGGGCCCACGAGAGCGGGTCTTTGCGTGGTGAGCTGAAGCGCTTGAGGTCACCGTACGCCAAATCCCTCCAGAAAATCGATAACAAGCACTATTTCATCTAATCAATAGGTCTATAAGACCTATTGAAATACTGATTCCTCTGGTTCATCTTGGCTACATGACCCTCACCATCACCAACAGCTGGCACGATGGCCGGCCCCAGCATGGTGTCGGGACGTGCGCCGACGGAGTGGACGAAGAGCTGCATGCCTTGCAGCGGGCCGTTGCAGAGGCCCGCCGCCACTCGTGGAACGATCCCGATCCAATCGAGCACGAGCTCGAGAACTTCCTCGCAGCTCTGTCACGCTCCAGCACTGCGAGCCCGGACCGGTTCATCCCGCCGGTCCAGCACAGCCGAAGGCACAACGCCTGGCGAGAAGACGCGAGCTGATCCAGGGCACGACCACGAACTACGAGGGAGCAAGACGCTTGATCGGTCGGTGGGCGGCGGCCCACCGGCTGATCGAGTGAACCCCAACGGTGTTTCGACGCCGGGTGCTCGTATGAGGGGCGAGCATTCGGCGTCGTTACGCGTCCCTGCTCGTAGGGCCGGCGGTGTGCCGGTCCACGGCGGTCAGAGCAGCCGGAGCTGCTCGGTGCGAGCTGCGCGTGCGGACAGCGGCTCCCAGGTCTTGGCTCCCCTAGGGCCGCTGGCTCGAACCTCGACGAGCTCGATCGGGATCGAGCGGGCCGCACCTTGGTCATCGTGAAGTCCCACGCTGCCATCCTTCTCACGACGCTTCACCGTCGCGGGCTTCCATCGTTCGGTGTCGCGGCGCCTGAACCGCACGGCTTCACCCTTCCGCAGGCCCAGCTCGGCGAGCCCTGGGTCATCGTCATGGCCGCCGAGTGCTTGGCTGGCACGGGTGGGCTCACCCCGGCCACGGCTCATCGCTCGGCCCGCCTCGAGCGCGGGAAGGCCAGGCCCGTCGCCGTCCCCGGCCCACCGAGCCGACGGCTGGCGTGGGTGGGCGCGGCAACACCGCCCTGCCCGCGCCTGAAGGCGGCCCGGGCCGGGGGGTTCATGGTTGCACCGTGCCGAAGAAGCGAGCCTGCAGCCGTCTCATCCCCGACAGCCACCGGTCATAGTCGGCGGCCTTCCTGCGGAAGTACTCCAGCACCTCGGGGTGAGGCAGGATCAAGAAGCTCTCGTCGTCCAACCCAGCGACCACGGCATCGGCCACATCGGCTGGCGACAGCATGCCGTCGACGCCTGCGACACCGCCGCCGTCGATCCCCGCTGTCATGTTCGTCGCCACCGCCTGAGGGCAGAGCGCAGACACCTTCAGACCCTGGTCACCGTATGTGATCGCCAGCCACTCGGCGAACGCCAGAGCGGCGTGCTTGGTGACCGAGTAGGGAGCTGAGCCGATCTGGGTCAGCATGCCAGCTGCCGAAGCGGTGAACAGGATGTAGCCGTTGCCCCGCCCGACCATCAGAGGTACGAGCGAACGTGCAGCCCAAACGTGTGCCATGACGTTGACATCGAAGATGTGCCGCCATCGGTCGTCCTCGACCTGCTCGTTGCCGATCACAAGGATCCCGGCATTCGAGCAGAACAGGTCGATCGGGCCAGCCTCGCGCTCGACACGGTCGACCAGGGCAGCGACCTCGGCCCCGTCGGAGACGTCGACACGGGCAGCGATCCCGCCGATGGCCTCAGCTGCGGCGGCGGCCGCATCGCCGTCCAGATCCGCAACGGTCACGGTCGCCGCTCCTTCGGCAGCGAAGCGCTCAGCGAGCCCTCGACCTATTCCGTGAGCGCCGCCGGTGACCACGATGTTGGAGCCTTCGATCTGCATCGGAGCGATGGTAGGCGTCCGGCGGCCTTCCGTTGGCGCCCGCAGCGATCAAGAACCGGCCGCAGCGCTCATCGTGTCGCGCACCACTGCCATCCGGTCAGGACCCCAGGGAAGCGGCATGATGATGGGGACCTCGACACCCTGGTCGAAGTAGTCCTGCACGGTTGCCCGGACATGGGCTGCGTCTCCCATGACGTCGATCGCATCGATCATCCGTTCAGAGATCGCACCCAGAGCGCCAGCGCGATCCTTGGCGGCGTGACGTTCGCGCACCTCGGCTACCTCCTCCACGAAGCCCGCGTTGGAGAAGTTGTTGGCATAGGCCTCGACGACCGCGTACGAGAACAGGTCACGGCGAGCCAGGTCCATGCCCTCGTCCCGATCGCAAACGCCCACGTGCACGTACCCGTATATCCGGCAATGGCCGCCGTCTGTCCGCTGGCGCTCGCCGGCGCGGACATGGTCGACAGACCAAGGGACATGCGAGGCGGGAAGGTAGTTGAGAAGGACCCCGTCGGCGACCTCGCCGGCGAGAGCCAGCATCTTGGGGTTCAGTGCTCCGACAGCGATCGAGGGCTTCCTGTCAGCCAACCGCACGCCGAGACGGAACCGGCGGCAATGGTAGAAATCACCGTCGAAGGTCACTGTCTCGCCGCTGAAGCATTGGCGAAGGAGCTCGACATACTCGCGGATCTGCGCCAGGGGCCGGTCGCCGAACGGGGCGCCGTGCCATTGTGAGATGACCACGGGCGAGGAGATCCCGACGCCCAGGATGATCTCTCGATCGGGATGAAGCGCCTGGAGCGTGGCGGCCCCCATCGCTGCGAGCATCGGCGTGCGCAGGCCCGTTGCGATGACCCCTGTGCCAAGGTCCAGCGACGGTTCCGCCGCACCTGCTGCCGCGAGGGTCGAGAATGCCTCGAACCCGATCGTCTCGGCGGTCCAGAACGAGCAGTACCCCAGCTCGCGGGCGTGACGGGCTGCTTCGAGCCCCGCCTCGACGCCCAACGTCTGGAAGCTGGCAAAGGTGATCCCGAGGGGTTCCGGCATGGCCGAACCCTACCCAGCCCGGAAGCTCAGAACGATCCGGACTTGGTGAGGGTGTACCTGGCTGCTGAACGGCCCGAGCCCCGGTAGCTCACCACGGCTGTGAAGTCGCCACTGTCGTCACTCCCGCATCCCGGCTCGTCGATGGTCACCCTGGCTTGCCGTGTCGCACCGGTGACCTCGGTGCCGAGGGACGAGCCACGGCTGTCCAGGACCTCCAGCGACATCGTCGTGCCCGGCGGCGCCGTCAAGGCGATCGCCACCTGCCCGTCGCACCCCAGGCTGAAGCTGTCATCGACGTGGAACGGGTAGCGATCGACGTCGGTGGCGGGAACCAGGTTGGCCCCGTTGACAGCCCTCTCCAGGCGTTGGCCGTCAATGGCGTCCGGCGCCGCCTCGCAGCCATTGGCTGCGTTCTTGTCGTAGTCGTCGTGATCGTTGGTGCAGCGGGTCCCGTCTGTGTTGGCAGCGGCCGGCTTGCCACAGGGTTGATAGGCCAGATCCACACAGGGTGCCGTCGTGGGCGCGGCACTGGTCGGCGCGGGGATCGTGGGCGACGCAGCCGTGAACTGCTCAGAGGTCAGATCTGATGCTTGTGTCGACCCGAGTCGCCAGCCCAGGAGAGCCGCGCATGCAACGCACGCTGTGAGACCGACCGCGCCGGCAGCTCTCCAGCCTGCCCGCCGCCGCGGGCGGGCAGCGAGGCTTCGAGCGACCATGGCCGAGGCCGCAGCGGTCGGACGCCTGTCCGGGTTGGGCCGCAGGAGGGGCCTGAGGATCCGGGCAACGCGCGGGTCGAGCCCCTGGGGGAGCGTCTCGACCTTGCCGTTGGAGGCACGACCGATGGCGACTCGCGCATCAGCGGTGCCGTAGGGGCGCTGACCGGTGGAGGCGAACAGCAAGGTGGCACCCAGCGCGAACACGTCGGTGGCCGGGGTGGACGGCTCACCACGGGCTTGCTCTGGGGCCATGAAGTCCGGAGTGCCAAGGATCGCTCCGGTGACCGTCAACCCCGAGGTCGCGTCCCGGAACGAGGCAATTCCGAAGTCGCTGAGGAACGGCCGGCCATCGAGGTCGAACAGAACGTTCGCCGGCTTGATGTCGCGATGGACGATCCCGCTCCGGTGAGCGTGGGCCAAAGCGTCCAGAAGTGGCCCTGCAATTGCCAGGACCTGGTCTGGCCGTAGCGGCCCATATGCTCGTACCTGCTCTGAGAGCGTCCCGCCGGCAAGGTACGGCATGACGAGGACGAGATCGTCTCCGTCGTCGATCAAGCCCAGCAAGGGCACGACGTGGGGGTGACGGAGCCGCCCGAGCGCAGCAGCTTCGCGCCTGACCCGAGCTCTGGCACGGGCGATCTCACCCGCACTGCCACACAACGCCAACCGCTTCAGGGCGACCGCATGACCGCGATCGTCCAGCGCGAGGTCGACGACGCCCATGCCTCCGCGGCCCAGTCTCTGCTGCAACAAGTAGCCCACCGAACATGCAGGCTAGTGGGGTTCTCCCGGCAGTCCCACGCGCGCCGCCGATCGTGTCGCCAGCCTTGCTGGCCGATCGAGCGTTGCCGACCAGCGTCGTTGTCGTGCGGCCGGCACGGATGCGGCGTTCCCACGTTCCAGGTTCGTGAAGCTCGGCTGAATTGGCAAAGGTGATCGGCCGGAGGGGCCGACCGTGGCTATGGTGGGGCCAGAACCAGGCCCTTCAGAAGTCACATCCGGATCCCGGAACAGATCCTCCAGCGTGGTCGTTTGTGAGATCAGCCAGGGTTCGCGCACAGGCCTCAGGAGACGAGAGCGAGATGACCCAGACGACCGAGCCAGACATCATCCACGAGGCGCTTGCCGTCATCGACAAGGGGCTCACCGACATGCAACAGCGCAGGTTGGTGTCCACCGACGAGGTAGCCGATCTCCTGCTCGACGTCCGGATGTTGCTCTCAACTGAGTCTGATGGCGACGAGGTCTCCCCCAACTGATCCATCAGGGACCGGCTCCCGACGAGCCCACATCACAGATCCATCCAACGCCCCGGTGACGCCGGGGCGTTGCAGTTCACGAGCTTGGCCAAGATCAGTCGGGTGCCATGTGCAGAGCTGCGGTCACCTCAGTGAGGACGGGACGTGGGCGACAGCCGAGCGGCGTCATTCTGCACCGGACCAGCCGGCACGAGGCTCTCAGCCCGCGGCCGCGACGAGCTCGTCGTAGGACTCGGCGATGGCATCACGCAGACGGGCTGGATCTTGGACTGCCCCCGTGTCCACGTGCAGGCCCATGTTGAGCACGCCCCGGTAGGACATCACCGTCAGGTTGAAAGCAGTGCCAGCGAGCGGCCCGAGCGGGTAGTTCGCTTCGATCAGGCCACCTGCGATGTAGAGGTCGAAGGGGGCTGCACGCAGGTTGGATGTCGTGAAGTCGACGGTCTCGACCTGCTGGCGAGCGAATCGGACCAGCACCGATGTCGGCAAGACGTTGATGAACCCTGCGAGGGGTTCGATGATGCCTATGGCCTTCTCTCCCTTGGTGGCGGTGAGCCTTTCGTGCACGGCGGCGAACTGCGCTGCCGGGTCGTCATCCCATGCAGGAACCAACCCGCGTGTCGGGACGAACGAGTTGCCGCCTGAGGAGTCGTCGGTACGGGTGCTGATGGGCATGGCCATGCGAAGCGTCGCGATCGGCGACCCCTGGTCGCGGTGGTATCGGCCGGCCCCGCGGGCGGCACCTGTCACGAAGAAGTCGTTGACGCTGCCCCCGAAGGTCTTGGCAACCCTCTTGGCATCATCGAGAGGCACGTCGATCGCCTCGAGGTGCCGGCGCAGGGTCCTATGACCCCAAAGTGGGGAGTGAGCGCTGTCGGTGACGGTGAGCTGGCGGACCGCCGAGCGTGCCGTCTCGACCAGGTCAGAACCCACTGATCGGAGGCGGTCGGGATGGGTCGCCAGCTCAGCGGAGTTCGCGAGCGCTCGCTGGCCGACTCCCATGGTGCGGCGCCACCCGTGGCTGAGCGTGTCAGCAGCTGTGGCCAAGATGTTCGAGGCTGCCGTCTGCTCGGCGTCGATGTCGTAGGTGTCGACGTCGGGTGCGTCACGCGTGAGATCTATGAACTGCTCCGACATGCGGATCCCGCCCTCGCCGTCGGTGATGGTGTGATGCATCTTCTGGAGGATCGCTGCACGGCCACCCTCGAGCCCTTCGATGACATAGAACTCCCACAAGGGGCGCGTGCGATCGAGGGGATCGAGGACCAGCATCGTGGACATGTCGAAGAGCTGGCGTCGCGTCCCGGGCGGGGGCACAGCGATTCGGCGCACGTGGTAGTCGATGTCGAAGTCCGGATCGTCATGCCATTCCGGTGGCGCCAGGCGGCCGAGCGCCGGGACGACCTTCTGGTGCAGGCGCGGGATCTTGTGCACCATCCGGATCAGGCGGCGACGGTAGCGATCGAAGTCAGGAGACCGGTCGAGGATGGTGATGCTGCCGAAGGTCGAGGACAGGTACGGGTCCTTCTCCACGTTCCACATCATCGCTTCGACGTCGGTCATGCGCCGCTCGTTGTGGACGGTCCTCTCGCGAGGCCCCCGCGGCTTCGTCTCGGGATGCCCGCTGTCTGCTTCGGTTTCAGCCATCAAGTCATCCATCCGACGATCGTCCAGGGACCATTCGGTGATCGGCGCTCGGTGATCACCCACGCTGGGAAGTGTGTACCGACCAGCCAGGCTAGGGCAGCGGACCGGTCCACGCTCACGCCGGTTGTTCAAGGGGCCAGAGCTCGTGGATCTGGCCAGAGAGATCGGCCCGGCAGAGTCAACGCTGTGGCCGTGGGATCGGCCACAGCTTCCGGGCGACGATGCCCAGAGCCGCGCCAACGGCCAGCCCGCCGATCACGTCAGATGGGTGGTGGATCCTCACATAGACGCGGCTCGTCGCGACGAGGATGCCCATGCCGAAGTACGCGGGCGCGAACCGGCTGTCCTCAGAGAGCAGGAAGGAGGCCAGCATCGCCGAGCTGGAGTGCCCGCTCGGGAAGCTGGTCGTCAGCGGTATGCGGATGTGATAGGGCCTGTCGGTCTGGACGACCGGACGCTCCCGCTTGAACAGGGACTTGACCATCCCGTTGATCACCACCGACTCGATGCCGAGCAGCGTGAACAACCGAATGGCTCTTTGGATGTCGCGATCTGACCGTAGAGCCTTGACCGAGCCGATGAGCAGCCAGATCAATCCGAAGTCCCCGAGCTCGGTGGCGGCATAGAAGACGCGGTCATATGGCTCGCGCCCGCGCCACCGATCCAGCAAGGCGCTCGCTCGCGCATCCATACGACCGATCAGGCTCAGGTCGTGGGGAAGACCGACGTGGTGAAGGGCTTCGTCCGGTGCCGGCTGGAGCGTCTCGATGCCGTCGTTGGTGAGGCCATCGAGGTCCTCGTCGTCTAGGGCTCCCAAGGGCTTGATCTGATCGGGGTCAGGCACGGCGCAAGGTTAGGCGGGCATGGCCCGCGTGATGGCCGTCGCTATCCCGTCGGGATCCTCCAGCGGACCGAAGTGGCCGAGCGCGGGGTGCTCTTCCAGTCGAGCATCGGGCAACGCTGCCGCCACGGCCGGCGCGAGCGTGGCGGGCCCGTGGCCGTCGTCGAAGCCGCGTGCCACGGTGACCGGGCAAGGTACCTCTCCCAAGCGTGAGAAAGCGCTGTTGCGAGCGCCCATCTCGAAGGTGGACGCCTCGGTGTCTGGCCGGCACTTCAGCCTGACCGAGCCGTCGGGCTCGAGCGCGAAACCAAAGTCGACATATGCGCGGAGCGCGTCTGGGTGCAAGACGTTGAGCGGGGGCTTCGATGCGTAGTTGTCATAGGCCGCATCGAGGGACTCGAAGGTCGTGCGCCGCCGCCTGGCACCTTCTGCGAGCGGGTTGGCTGCGGATCGGGCCATCCCTGCCATGGGAGGGATCACGATCGGCTCGAAGAGGTAGAGGGAGGAGAACGTCCCGTGCATGGCCTGCTCGGCCAGCAAGAGCGCGGCACCGCCTTTTGAATGTCCGGCTGCTCTGACCTCGTTGAGCCCGAGCCCTTCGACCGCAGCGAGGACATCTTCGCCGAAGCCGTGCCAATCGATGTCCAGCATGTCGGGGCGGGTCGAATCGCCATGGCCCCGGAAGTCCAAGGCGTAGCAGTGGAAGGTCAGGCGCTCAGCGACAGGTTGCCAGACACGGCCGTGGAAGCCCGTGGCGTGGCACAACAGCAGGGGTGGGCCTGCGCCGCCCAGGTCGTGGATGGCGATCTGCACCCCGTCTGTCGAGCCCACCATCATCGGCGGTCCAGCCCTTGCCCAGCTCGGCATCCACGCTCAAGTGCAGTCCAGTGCGGGCAGGCAGTGGGCTGAGGTGCCTGCGGGGCGCTCAGCTTGGGGTGTGTGGTGTTGCCGGGCTGGGATCGCACAGGTCGATTCTGTCACCTGCGGGCACCAACCCAACCCTCCATGTGCCGAGCAGGCCGCGCCGGAGGAGGTCGCGGATGACGCCCAGAGCACGATCGTCGACCACGCGCCGCCCCTCGCAGATGGTGTCGTGCAACAAGTCGATGGGCACGACCGCCTCTGCCGCGCGTGCGGTGCCCATGCCCATGGACACGAGCAAGGTGTCCACGAAGGGAACCCAGCTCAGGTGGTCAGCAAGCCCCGATCGGATGTCAGCGGCGAGATGGCTGACGGTGAATGCTGCCTCGTGCTGTGTCGACGAGCTGGTGACGCCGAGCAGCACGAACACGCCGGCGGGACCGGCGACGAGCCGAGCCCGGTCGTGGCTTGCGACCGCGAAGTTGCCTGGGAGGGAGGCCAAGGCTTCGTCGATGCTGTTCAGCGTCTCGGTCACGTGCAAGGTATCGGATCTTCTGATATAGGCCTTTAGACCTATTGGTGGGCCGTACGACCTATATCATAGGTCGTACGGCCCATAGCCTACCAGAACGGGAGCGGGGAGGGATGGGCGGCGGTGGCACTCGTGAACGGCAGCGAGCGGTCGGTTCATGCAGAACCAGGTGGCGGCGCCCACGGTGCGCCGGCTGGTGGGCCGTCCACTGGTCCCGGCTAGTCACTCGCAGGTCGCCGTCTGACCTCCCTGCCCAGTCACGCTGGTCGCCGTTCGAGCGTTCCCGGCCAGTCACCTCACCCGGCAGGCCGGGGCCGAGCCCCGTTAGTAGGGTTGACGCCGTGGGAACGACTCGACCCGGGCAAGGCGCTTGCAGCGGATCCATCGACAGCCTGCTTTCGGTCTGGGGGCAACATCTCGGCCGCCGGGTCTGGGGTACCCGGTGGCGATCGGCGAGCAAGGCCCGAGATCCGGCCGTGGGGTCCGCGCCCAGCAGCCAGCTGGCTTCCTGGCTTGCCGAGCTGGCCAGCGTGCCAAGTGGTGTTGCGCTCGCGTACCTGCCGGCCACCGGAGGGATCAATGCTCGCACCCGCGAGCAGCTGATCCTGGCGGTCTGTGAGGTCAACGGCACGCGCCGTTCCGCCTGGGTGCATGGCGCGTGGCTCGACTTCTTGGGGCGGCGCGATCCCGACGAGGTGCTCGGTCCGCTCTTTGACTACGCGAGGTCCTGCGCGGAGGCCGGGCACCCGCTTGACACGACGACGCTCGACGCCGTGTTTCCCCGCCCCGTCGTCCGTTCGGTTCGTGCGACGGTCGCCCGCGCTGAGCTTGCCGGGCTGGTCGACACCGCGGCCGATGGTCTGATCGAGACGACCCGTGGACGACGGCCATTCTCGTTCGGCGGCCTGGCCAAAGGGGCAGCCCTGGTCGCTGCCACCCTTCCGATGACGGTGCCGACGGTTGCCGCCGCCACCGCGATGCGCGCCCTGGACATCCTCGCTCCCTCGATGCCCGAGATCGACACTCCACCAGGAACTGACTCTGACCTGATGGTCGACCTTGCAGCGCAGGCAGTGCCGGCCTACCTGGGCAACACGATCTTGAGAACCGGTCTGGTGTGGTCGCCGGTGAGCATCTCGATCGCCTTCCGGATGGAGGGCAAGGCATTCACCCTGACGGTCGGCCGCGGGGCCGTGAGCGTGCGACAAGGGGTCAGCCGTCGAGCGCTCGTGGTCATCGACGGCGGGCTCGACTCCATGCTCAAGGTCGTCGCCAGTCGAGTGGCCGGCGAGCTCACGAACCCGCGCCCGCTGCGCAGTCGCTGAGCCTTTCCCGAGCGTGCCTCAGCGGAAGGCGTTGAGGCCCGTGATCGCCTGCCCGAGCACGAGCGTGTGGATCTCGTTGGTCCCCTCGTAGGTGTACACGGACTCGAGGTTGTTCATGTGTCGGATCACTGGGTACTCGAGAGTGATCCCGTTGGCACCGAGAACTGATCGAGCCTCCCGGGCCACCCATAGGGCCTCGCGGACGTTGTCCATCTTGCCGAAGCTCACCTGGGCAGGCGACAGCCGACCCTGGTCCTTCAGGCGTCCGAGGTGCAGGGCCACCAGCGTGCCCTTGTTGACGCGCACCATCATCTCGACCAGCTTCCGCTGCGTGAGCTGGAAGGCCGCTATCGGACGGCCGAACTGCGATCGCTGAGCGCTGTAGGCGAGTGCCGCCTCGTAGCAGGCCCGGCCGGCGCCTACGGCGCCCCACAGGATGCCGAAGCGGGCCTCGTCGAGGCAGGACAGCGGACCGCGAAGCGACGACACCTCGGGCAGCCGCAACGAGTCCGGCAGCCTGAGGTCATCGAGGACGAGCTCTGAGGTGACCGATGCACGCAACGAGACCTTCTTGCGGACGTCATGGGTGCTGAACCCCGGGGTGTCAGTCGGGACGATGAACCCGGCATAGTGCGAAGCTTCATCGGGAGTTCGGGCCCACACGATCGCAACGTCCGCGATCCCGCCATTTGTGATCCACATCTTCGAGCCGTTCAGCACCCAGTCAGAGCGCTCGCGCCGAGCCACGGTCCGCATCGAGGAAGGGTCGCTTCCCGAGTCGGGTTCGGTGAGCCCGAAGCATCCGATGATCTCGCCTGCGGCCATCGGCGGGAGCCACTGCTGTTTCTGCTCCTCTGAGCCGAAGCGCCAGATCGGGAACATCGCGAGGGACCCCTGCACCGATACGAACGAGCGGGCACCGCTGTCGCCCGCCTCGAGCTCCATGCACGCCAGCCCATATGCCACAGCGCTGGTGCCGGCGCAGCCGTAGCCCTCGAGATGCATGCCCAGCAGGCCGAGGGCCCCCATCTCCTTGGCGATCTCGGCAGGGAAGGTGCCCTGCTCGAACCAGTCAGCCACGTCGGGGACGATGCGGTCGTTGACGAACTTCCTCACCGTGTCACGCAGCAGGCGCTCGTCGTCGTCGAGCAGCGAGTCGATTTCGAGGAAGTCGGCGGCGTGCGGCGCCCCCGCGGGATCGTGTGATGTGCTCATGGCGTTGTGGACCCCCCGGGTCGAGACTCGTGCGCGTCGTGGTGGGGTCAGGATGACCCACGCCGCAGACCTGCTCAAGTCCTGTCGAGGCGGCGATCGGCGCAGCCGCCAAGAGGCCAGGGCGCGGATGCCTTGGGCACAACCCGAATCGCGGAACAGCGTGGCACGGCGCAGCCTCCCGGGCCGCGGTGCACAGCCTGTCGCGACGATCACCGATCCTTGTTGGTACCTTTGCCGCATGAGCCTCCCCAGCCGGGCCTTGATCCGCTCCTTCTCGCGTGCACGGGCGGAATCCATGGCCCATGCCAGAGTCGATCCTTGCGGGACCGGGTCAGAGAGGACGGAGTCGTGACCGGTGCCGAGCCCCTTGCCCAGCCCGGGACCGACGAGCACCGTCTGCATGTGGACCAGGCCGAGAGGGCCCTGCTCGACGCTTCGATGGCCCACATCGTGGAGATGGTGCTACGGCAGGTCGACGAGGACACCTACGAGGTGGCCGCCGAGGACGGGCGGGTACGGTTCGAGCGAGCTCCGCAAGGCAACGGGTGGAGCTTCGGTGTGCTCGATCTGCAGGGGCGAAACCCGCTTGCCATCCAGGAGGCCAGCCGGTTCTCCCCCCTCCGAGACGAGGCCTCGAACCCCTTTCCCGATCGCACCGAGAACTCCTACCCGTTCGCGTACGAGCAGGTCGCTCAGATCTTCGACTCCCCGTCGGCACCTGACCTCGTCTCGATCCACACCTCCGCCCACAACTGGGCCGACCAGGGAGGCCACGTCGGCGAGCACGGGTCGATAGATGTGGTCCAGTCCCGGGGCCCGTTCATCATCGCCGGCGCAGGTGTAAAGAGATCGGGCATGATCGCCGAGGCCTGCCGGGTCGTCGACATCGCGCCAACGGTCCTCGCTCTCCTGGGTGTTGAGCCACGGCGAGGCATCGGGTTGAACGGCCAGGCCAGGGACGATGCCCTGCTGGCGCGCCAGGACGGAGAGCCGCTGACCCAGCTGCTCGACGGGCACGGTTCCCCGCCTGAGCACGTCGTTGGTTTCCTGCTCGACGGAGCCAACGCCAACGTGCTCTATGACATGGCGACCAGGGGTGAAGCTCCCAACGTCGCCCGATTGCTCGAGATGGGGACCGCACTTGGACATGGCGCGATGTCGTCGTTGCCAACGGTCACGCTTGCGAACCACACCTCCATCCTCACCGGCGCACATCCCGGCCATCACGGGATCTTGAACAACGCCTGGTACGACCGGGCGAGGCGCGAGCAGGTCATCACCAACTCGCCCGCGCACTGGATCACCTCGATGACCCACCTCGACCCGCGAGTCGAAACGCTGTTCCAGGCAGTCACCCGCAGCTTCCCGGGCGAGATCGCAGTCAGCATCAACGAGCCCTGCGACGTGGGTGCTGACCATTCGGTGTTCGAGATGATGCGGCGAGGTGAGCCGATCTTCAGGCCTCCTCCGCTTGATGAGCTGCCCCACACGACCAAGCGGTTCGTCCGCCCGGTCAAGGAGTACAAGTGGTCATCTCTGGTCGATCACACTGGTCTCGATCAGTTCCTCGGAATCTGGTCAGGTCACTATGCCGAGACCGAATGGCCAATCCCCAAGTTCACGTGGATGAACTTCTCGCTCACCGACGCCGCCTTCCACGAGGGCGGCCCGTACTCCGAGATCGCCGCCGCCAGCGTTCATGACACCGATGCTCGAATTGGCGAGGTGCTCGACGCTGTCGAGCGGGCCGGCGTGTTCGAGGAGACGGCGTTCTTCCTGACAGCCGATCACGGTATGGAGGAGTCCAACGTCGAGTGCACCGGCAACTGGGCCGACGCCCTCGACGAGTCCGGAGTCGCCTACCGCGACGAGGGCTACAGCTTCATCTACGTCAACCCCTGACCCTGTGCCGCTGTACCGGCGACTGGCCTTGCCATCGGCGAGTGCCGCCCCGGCGCCCTGTCCACTCGCCGTTGTCGAGCGCTCCTGCTCGACAACTCACGGGGGATGCGCTACGAACCGGCCATGACTTCTACTGACCAGATGTCCCGTCAAGCCGATGAAGCAGCTGGTGTGCCGGCACCCGACCTGCTCGTGGACCGCAGTGCCCGTGGGTTGGCCGGGTTGTTGATCGTGGCTGGGATCATGCACTTCCTCGTCCCGTCGCCATATGAGCGAATCGTGCCGGCGTGGGCGGGTGACCCCAAGCGTGCGGTTCGCTGGAGCGGCTGGGCCGAGCTCGCTTGTGGATCGCTGGTCGCGGTGCCTGGCAGCCGTCGCCTCGGGGCCTGGGCCTCGCTGGTCCTCCTGGTGGCGGTGTACCCGGCGAACATCAAGATGGCTCTGGACGCTGGCCGTCCGCACGATGCCATGTCATGGGGGGCATGGCTACGGCTGCCACTTCAGGTTCCCCTTTGGTGCCTGGCGGTTCGCGTCGCCAAGCGCGCTTCGCGGCCGGCCTGATCCCGATCCGACCACCTACCCCCAAAGCGACAGGCCCCCGTCGACAAGCACCACCTCGCCGGTCATGTAGCGAGCGGCGGCGACGTCCGCGATGACCGTGGCGATGTCCTCGGGCTCTGCCGAGCGGCCCAAGGGTGCCCGCTCGGCCACCATCTCATGGACTGGCCCCCAGTCCTTGGTCCAGGGGGTGCGCACCAGCCCAGGTGCAACGGCGTTGATCCTGACCTCGGGGCCGGAGACATGCGCTAGCAGCCGCGTGAGATGGTTGAGG
>JAHFUU010000151.1 GCA_023264915.1 Microthrixaceae bacterium
TTTGCCATGACCCGGGAGCCTAGCAGGAGCTCAGCCGGTGAAGCGGGGGACTGCCACGACCGCGTTGGCCGATTGCGAGGCTGAGGTAGACGTCGTGGATCCCGGTGCGGTCGTTGTCGACGTCGGCGGGGGGGTGGGTTGCAGCTCGACCGAGCCGATCTCACATCCGGTGCTTGCCGGGCGTGGCAAACCCCTCTGGTCGGTGGTTACGCCGGATGCGCCGTCGGCCTGGCAGCTGGAGAGCGGGATAGCGTTGATCAGCGGGCTACCGGTCTGAGGCAGGAACGTGCGGCTGTTGCCGCCGTTGTCGGCCAGCGAGCCGAGCCCTGGGCTGCCACCATTTTGGGTGTCACCGGTGCCCGTCAGGCCGCAGGTCGAGTCGTTCGAGAAGTTGTACCCGCTTCTCGTGGTGGTGTTGGTGATGCTGCAGTCATCCACAGAGGACGTCAAGATCGACCCGAACGTGTGAAGGTCATAGGCACTGACGTTCACGGACTCGTCGGTGCCGTTCTCAACGATGTCTGAGTACACCAGGGTCACGTTCGACGCGTCCACGCCTTCCCCGCTGAATCCCGTGACCGTGCTGTTCACCAGAGTTACCGGGCCTTCGGAGTCGGCGACCCCCCGCCGGGTGTTGGGTCCCTGTCCGATGACGCTTGAGGCCGAGATCGCGATGTCGCCCACGCCTGAGTTGTCTCCGTAGCCACCGACTGCGATCTCTGAACCGGCGATCGAGATGTTGCCGCTGAAGGTGTTCACACCGTCGCCGTCGCTGGAGGAGATGATCTTCGAGTTCGTCAGCGTCAGAGCTCCGGCGTTCGTATTGAGGCCGAGTCCCGGTCCGATGTTGATGGTCGAGTCGGTCACGGTCATCGTGCCGTTGTTGGTGTTGGCGCCGTCATCATCGGAGTTGATGGTCGAGCCTGAGATCGTGAGGCTTCCGTCGAGGGTGTTGGCACCTTCGCTGGACACGTTCAGCGTGGAGCCTGAGATCGTGAGGCTTCCGTTGAGGGTGTTGGCGCCCTGGTTGGCGTTGATCGTCAGCCCGTCGAGGGTGTAGGGGTATCCGAAGTTCGAGTTGAAGGCGGTGCCAGCCGCGAACGAGACCGTGTTGTTGTTGCCCTGGACGGTGGTCAGGTCGGTGCCGCTGAACTCGATCGTCGAGGAAAGGGTGATCGTGCCCAGGCCTGACGGTATGACGACGGTGTCGACACCTCCCGCAGAGGACGCGTCGGTCACCGCCTGGCGCAAGGAGCCCGGCCCGCTGTCATTGGTGTTTGACACCGCGAACGAGGCACCTGCCGCGGGAGCGACGGGAAGAGCCAGCAGGCCAAGCCCTGCGGTGGTCAAGGCGGCAGCGAATCTTCCAAGGCCAAATCTTCCAAGGCGATGTGTGATCATGACACCTCCGGGTGCGGGTCGGAAAAGTCTAGTTGATCTTCTGTTCAAGGGATCCACTCCTCGCGATGTGAGATCACTCGTGGTCGGCCGGAGCCTTGAGGTGCCGTGCGACGCTGCACTCCGGCGACAGGCCCTTGGTCTACGGCACGACCGATCAGAGGTCGGGAAGGCCGAGATCGAGGTTGGGAGTGTCAAGACCGCCATCGACCTCGATGACCTTGCCGGTGACGTAGCCTCCGGCGTCTGAGGCCAGGTACAGGCAAGTTGCGGCGACTTCATCGGGGTCGCCGATGCGCTCCAGCGGTGTCACCTCCTCCATCTGATTTCGAGTGCCCTCGTCGCTGATCACGAACTCGAGCGCGGAGGTGGCGACCGATCCACACGCGATCGCGTTCACCCTGATTCGCGGGGCCAGGTCTCGCGCTGCCAGCCTCGAGTAGTGAGCCAGTGCCGCCTTCGCGGTTCCATACGCCAGGTATCCCCTGCCGCTGACCCGGCCGAGTACCGAGGAGATGTTCACCACCGACCCACCCCGACCTTTGAGCATCAGTGGAGCGGCTGCCCGTGTCAGAGCGTGTGCAGTGCTGACGTTGAAGTGAAACGCTTCCTCGAGATAGTCGTCGGTGGTGTCCATGAATGCGTTTGGGATGGTTCCTCCGACGTTGTTCACGACCACGTCACAGCGCCCGAACTCCTTCGACGCGACGCCGGCCAGGCCTGCCACTGCCTCCAGGTCAGACAGGTCGGCGGCCACCACAGCAGCGCGGCGGCCAGCGGCTTCAACACGCGCCGCAACCTCTCTCAGCTGTGATTCGGTGCGGGAGGAGACCACCACGTCGGCACCGCACTCGGCGAGTGCGACAGCGCAGGCCGCACCGATGCCCCTTCCTGCGCCAGTCACGATCGCCACCCGATCGGTCATGTCGAAACGATCCAGGATCATGTGCTCCTCCAGCGGTGTGCGACTCGAACCCAGATGGTTCGAGTCACGACACTCTGGCTGGCTCGTACTGCACAGGCAAGAACGGGAGCCTCGCACTCGGGCCGTGTTTGACCGCGATTTGATCGTCTGCTGGCATCCTCGGTTCATGAGAGGTGCGGACCCCGAACAGCTCGATGCGCTCGCCCTTCGATTCGAGGAATCAGCCGAGAGGCTTGACGGCAGCCTTCGCCAGGTCTCTCAGCTAATATCAGGGGCAGAGTGGCGCGGCAGGGATCGTGATGAGTTCGGCCATCTGTTCACGAGTCAGATCGAGGGTCGACTCCAAAAGGACGTGGCGACGCTGTCGGCCCAAGCCTCCCTTCTGCGCCGCCAGGCAGCTGAGCAGCGCAGGGCTAGCGAGGGTGGTGGTGTCGGCAGCTCAGGAGCGACATCGGGACTTGCCGGAAGTGCCGTGGGAGTGGGTGCAGTGGGCGCCGTTGCAGCCAACAGCAGGTGGCTCGCCAACGGTGTCGAGAGGCTGGGTTCGAGCTCCAACGACGGTTCGATCCGGAGCCTTTCCGGGTACATGGACGAGCTCTCGAAGTTGCCCGAAGGGACAATGCGAATCATACGGATCGAGGGCGACCCCCCTCGGTATGTGGTCTTGATGAAGGGCATAGATGGTTTCGAGAGGCCCCTTGACTCTTATCGTACGGATCTTGCCGACGCAGTCGCCGAGCGGTTCAGCAAGGGTGGTGCTTGGGGCGATGCGGTGAAGACGGCGCTGGCAGACGCCATGAAGGACGACATCGCAGCGGGGAAGCATCCTCAGGTCATGCTCATGGGTCACAGCGGTGGGGGGATCGCGGCGGCGAACCTCGCCGCGGATCCGAGCTTCAACGCCGCGATCGGGGGCAAGTACAACCTGACCGACGTCGTGATCGCTGGCAGTGGGGTGGCCGACAAGATAGATCGCATACCCGTAGGCACGAACGTCTTGATGTTGCACCACAGCACCGACGTCGTGGCCAACGCAATCCAGAACCCGGCGACAGCGGCAGCCGTTGGCGCACCTGGTCTGGTGAGAGGTGAGGTTGTCGGCCTCGAGATGGCCAAGGCAGCGCAGCTCACACACGGCGGCAACCATCAGGTTGACGTGTTCGATGCTGGCTGGCGCCCGACCGACCAGGCGCTCGGGCTGTCCGGCCACGACCAGGTCTACTACGCGGACGAGCTGAAGCACCTTTCGAAGACCCACAACCACCTCGTGTCGGGCATGGAGCAGCGCTACTCATCCGGCGGCTCGACCAGCTCTCATTACTACCGCCTGCACGACTGAGGGCACTTCCTCCATCGCCTCCGAACCCACCACTGGCGATGGCGAGCCGGCTGAGGAATCTGCTGCATGGGAGCGATTCTCCTCGACAGGCTCCCGCAGCTGACGGCTCAGATCCGCCTATGACCTGAGCCGGCAGCTCCTCAGCGCGACCGCCACGTAGCTCGGGGGAGACGGGAGTCACCGAATCGAGCTGCGCGGGAGCGGACCCAACGATGCTGAACGCACGCCCCGCCATGCGAGGTATCGAGCCGGGTTAGGTTCGCGGAATGGATGACGCCCGACTTGATCACCTGTCTGCTTCTGAAGCGCTCGCGGAACTTGACGATGGGGCCATGGGTAGTGAGGAGCTGCTCGATGCCCAACTCGCCCGCATCGATCAGACAAACGACACCCTGAACGCGATCGTGGCCCTCGACATCGAACGGGCTCGCACCCAGTGCCGCGAGGCGGATGCCTCCCGGGCCAAGGGCGAGCGGCTCGGGCCGCTCCATGGCCTACCTATCTCGGTGAAGGACAGCTTCGAGACAGCGGGGCTCGTGACCACCTCGGGCGCACCAGACCTGGCAGGGCACGTGCCGACAACCGACGCCGATGCAGTTGCGTTGTTGAAGCGCGCGGGAGCGATCGTGTACGCGAAGACGAACCTGCCCACCTATGCGTCTGACATCCAGACCTTCAACGACGTTCATGGCCTGACCCGAAACCCCTATGACCCAGAGCGCACCGTCGGTGGCTCCTCAGGGGGATCTGCGGCAGCGCTCGCCGCGGGCTACACCTTGCTGGAGCTGGGCAGCGACATCGGGGGTTCGATCCGATGCCCGGCGCACTACTGCGGGGTCGCGGGCATCAAGCCGTCATGGTGGGTCATCTCCAAGCGGGGTCACATCCCGGGCCCGCCGGGTTCTCGTCGAGTGCCGGACCTCTCGGTGGCGGGACCGTTGGCCCGAACTGTCGAGGACCTCGAGCTCGCCATGAACGTGCTCACTGCCGACGGTGTGCACGGCGTACCCGGATCGCGCTTGCCACCGGCCTCACCGGCAGTCGGTGACCTTGCCCGTTGCCGGGTGGGTGTGTGGCTTGAAGATCAGACTGGTCCGATTGGTTCGCAGGTTCGGGAAGGGCTTGAGCGTGTGGCTGGCTTGCTCGAAGGCGCCGGCGCGACCGTCTTGTCTGAAGTGCGACCCGTGACCCCTACCGAGGTCTGGTTCCCCCTCTATCTGCAGTTGCTCACCGCAGCCATGGCAGCGGGCATGGACGCGGACCAGCGCGAGCTCTATGCGTCGATAGCCGAGGGGATCCCTGCCGACGTCACGGATCCGACCCTGGCGGCGGCCCGCGGCGCGAGCCTGAGCCATCTCGATTGGATGCTCCTCGACGAGCAGCGTCACCTCGTGATCCGCGAGTGGCAGCAGGTGTTCGATCAAGTCGACGTGATGATCACACCAGTGGCCCCGACGACCGCCTTCCCCCACGACACGACACCGCTCCCACTTCGTCAGCTCGACGTTGACGGACGATCGGTTCCTGCGCTCATGCACCTGGTGTGGGCAGGGCTGGCCACCCTCCCGCTCCTTCCGGCGACAGCCGTACCGGTCGGGCTTGACGACTCTGGGTTGCCCCTGGGCGTGCAGGTGGTTGCCCCCCGCTTCGGGGACCTGACCTCGCTCGCCATGGCGCGCCACATCGAGACGCTTGCAGGAGGATTCCAGCCGCCACGGGCGCGGTGAGCCGTCACGCTCGACAGATCAGGTCCGTGGGACCAAAATGACGCCCCTGGAGAACGGAGGGGTACGAAATGGCAGTTGCACACGAACCGGTCAACGATGCACATCACGGGTTCGAGCATCTCGGGCGGTGGGCTGACCGCTGCTGGGACGCGCTCAGGATCAACCTTCCCAATTGGCCGGTGATGGCGTTCAACATCTTCCTTTGGGGATTGGTGCCCAGGGACCGGTTCTTCCCCAACGAGACAGCGGCGGGTTATGAGATCCTGTCAGAGCACTGGAAGGACATACGTCAAGAGCTCGACGCTCTCCTCGAGGAGCGTGAGCGCATCCCTGCCTTCCACCAGGTGGATCCGGGGCAGCGTCGGCTCAGCGACGACGACTTGTGGAAGACCTACGTGTTCAGGCTTTGCACCTTCGACGCGGAGGAGAACCGTGCTCGCTGTCCCAAGACGGCTGCCCTGCTGGACCAGGTCCCTGACCTGTACTCCGCGTTCTTCTCGATCTTCGGACCGCGCAAGCGCTTGCCGCTGCACTCCGGTGCCATGAAAGGCGTCCTTCGAGTGCAGGTCGCTCTGATCGTGCCCGAGGGCGAGACCTGGATCGAGGTCGGTGGCGAACGGAGGGGCTGGACAGAGGGCGGGATGCTGGTCTTCGACGACACCTTCATGCATCGCGCGGTCAACAACACCGACGAGGATAGAGCGGTGCTGTTCATAGACATGGTGCGCCCGATGCCTTGGCCATGGCTCGACCGGCTCAACCGGTGGGTTCTCGCAAGGATCACCGACTCCCACCGGGTCGCCACGATGGTCGAGCGGGTGAAGAGGTTCGATCCTGGACCCCGATCCGAATCCGATCTCCAAGCCGCAGCCGCCAGCGTCGGCTGAGCTCGGAGCTGCCCGTCTCTCAGCGTGATCGGCTGCGAAGCCGCTGTTCGGCGGCCTTGAGAGCCCGGGAGGAGAATCGAACTCCTGACCTGCTCGTTACGAGTGAGCCGTGCATGAGCGCCGTGCTCACCTGCGGAAACGCTGGTCACCCGTGAGCGCTGTGCGGGGTTGTTATCCGCTGCCGTCGATCAGGTCGTCGGCGGCGGTCCGGGCACCGGCTTCGTGTAGTCGTTGGAGTCGGCGACCATCTCGAAATCGGATCGTCGCAGGTGGTGGCACCACGTCTTGCGGCCGTCGATACGTAGGTGCGAGGCGTA
>JAHFUU010000152.1 GCA_023264915.1 Microthrixaceae bacterium
GAGTAGGCCGATGCGGGTGGTCTTGCTTGTGGCGTTGGTGGCCGTGACAGTCGGCGCGTGCACCAAGGGTCACCAAGGGTCACCAAGGGTCACCAAGGGTCGGGGCCGTCGGCGCCGCTTGAGACGTTGCCACCGGGCTTCAACGCGAACTCCTGCTACGGGACCGAGTTCTGGAATAGGGCTCGAGTGGTCACGGTCGGCACCGACGAGATCTGCGTGCAGGCGTCTGATCTACCGCGCATGTGCGATGAGCCAGCCAAGTTTGCCGGCACTCCCGGTGTGTGCGTAGGCGACTGCGTCAAGTTCGTCGATAGCCACCCCTACGGCGTCGCTCGTACGCGTCCCTTCGAACGGCTGGGACGCGGCTGGTCTTGGTGCATCGGGGACGACGACCGCGCCTTCCTCATCCACGACGGTGGCGCCGACTCGGTTGTGACGCCGATTGGTGACCGGGCCATGGGAGCGGTTGCAGCGTCGTCGCCGGTTGGTGGCCGCGTGACGAGTCCCCAGACGACGACTCCGACGAGCAGGGCGGGCACTGCTGTGAGGGCCATGCAGAACGTCGCCATCCCCAGCCGCGAGTAGCCGGCGCCGTCACGGGAGTTCATCTGCTCGCCGATGGCGAGCACGTAGACGGTCAGGCCGACGAGTGCCTCGATTCCCAGGAACGCCAGAAGTCCCCACGCTTTGCCGTGCATGCCTTGATGCTACGTCTCGTCTGCCACGAGCGACGTTCGTTGGCTTCAGTCAGGCGAGGTCGTCGGCGATGGTTTTGAGGCGGTTCTTGGCGAGGAGGGCGTCGATGATGCGGTTGAGCGCGGCCCAGTCGTCGGGGTCGAGCTCGTTGAGGCCCGCGAGTCGGTCACCGAGTTGGGTGTCTGGTGAGCGGAAGGGCCGGCGGGGGGCGTCGTCGACGAGGGGTGGTCGCAGGAGACGTCGGGGGCTTCGGCGATCTTGACGACGACGTCGGCGCCGGGGGTGTGGGTGCCGGAAACTCGATTCCGGCACCCAAGTGCGAAGTTCGCTCCCGGAGGATGGGAGGGGGGCGCGCTGAACGGGATTGGAGGAGGGGTGGGTGCTCATTTCCGTGGTCCAGGCGGCGGCGCGGTATTCGTTGGTGAGGCCGCCGAGCACTTGGCGGCGCGAGATGTCGATCGGGCCGGCCCGCGGTCCCGGACCGGGTGGTCCTCGGGTCGACCGCGCGGCGGTTCTTGCAGGGCCCGGTGCGGGCGATGCTGGTTGTAGTGGTCGACGTATCCGCGGAGGATCCGGTGGAGGTGGGTCGGTCCGAGGATCAGGAAGTGGTCGGTGCATTCGCGGCGCAGCGTGCCGATGAAACGCTCGCAATGGGCGTTGGCTTTGGGGGCCCGGAACGGGGTGGGGATGACGCGGATGTCGCTGGTGGTGAACACGTGGTCGAACAGGTCGGGACATACTGGCCGCCGCGGTCGCGGATGACGAACTTGATGGTGGCGCCCATGTCGTCCAGCCTCATGAGCAATCCTTTGGCAGCGTTGGTGGTGAACCTCGCGGTGGGACGGTCCCCGACGGCGATGTGGGGGATCTCGCGGGTGGCGTGGTGGATGGACACGAGCACGTGCAGGTGGCCCAGCGTGATGGTGGGGACGGTGAAGAAGTCACACGACACGATCCCGGCGGCCTGGTGGCGCAGGAACTCGGCCCAGGTCGACTCTCTGTTGCGGGGGGTGGGGGAGATGCCGTTGCGATTGGGGATGTCCCACACGGTGCTGGGCCCGATCGTCGAGTAGCCGAGTCCGGCGAGCTCGCCGTGGATGCGGCGGTAGCCCCACGACGGTTCTCGTGGGCGAGGCGGCACACGAGCGCTTCGAGGTGCGCTTCGGTGGGTGGCCGGCCGGGTCGGCGTTCGGAGCGGTAGACGAGACTGTTGACGAACCGGCGGTGCCAGCGCAGCAGGGTGGCCGGGGTGACGCTCCCTTGGGCACCCCAACACATGACCACTCGGAGGGGCGGATCCCCGGAAGTCGTCACACCCCTGGTCCATGCTGAGACTCGTCAGAGGGCCAGCCAGATGGGGCCCCGCTCGAGGAGGTGTGCCATGGCAGGTACCGGTGAAGGTTCGTTGACTGTTGATTGCGCTCGGTGCGCGATGCGCGACACGGGTGCGTGTGAGGACTGCCTGGTCACCTTCATCTGCTCTCGAGCACCCGATGATGCGCTGGTGATCGACGCGGCCGAGCAGCGGGCGATGCGCGCGATGGCCGAGGTCGGTCTCGTGCCGCGGTTGCGGCACCTGCGCATCGGGTGAGGGCACGAGCGCGGAAGGGCCGGTCTTTGGGCGTGTGGGCGGGCCCGGCAATGATGGAGATGTGTTGCCCCTTGCCGAGGGCGCCGGCCCGGTCGGCCCTGCCACAGCCAACCACCGACGTGGCGACCTGCCTTGCCAGGTGTCGCGCCAGGCTCTGCTCGGCGAGCTTGTGGCCATCGCCGCGGACAGGGGGCTCGATGCCGTCGGGGTGACGACCGCTGAGCCGTTCGGCGACGCACGCGGGCAGATCGAGTCCTGCCGGCGCGATGGGCTCGATGGGGGGATGCAGTTCACCTACCGCAACCCGGCCCGCTCGACCGACCCGCGCCGCACGCTCGAAGACGCTCGCTCGTTGGTGGTCGCGGCTCGCCGCTACCCGCTCCCTGACAGCGAGCCAACCCCTCCCGGGCACGGACGGATCGCTGCATATGCAGCCGATGACCACTACCGAGCGCTCCGCGATGGGCTCGGGGCGGTGGCCCGGCGCCTCGAGCGCGATGGCTACCGGGCGATCGTGCTGGCAGATGACAACGCGCTTGTGGACCGTGCCGCAGCCGAGCGCGCCGGGATCGGGTGGTACGCCAAGAACACCAACATCATGGTTGGAACTCTCGGTAGCTGGTTCATCCTCGGCTCGGTCCTCACCGACGCCGAGCTCCCGCCGAGCCGCACCTACGAGCTACCGCGATCTCACCCTGCTCCAGCCAAGACCAAAGAGCAGGGCTGTGGCACCTGCACCAGGTGCATCGACGCCTGCCCGACCGCCGCGATCGTCGCCCCAGGGGTCATCGACTCACGTCGATGCCTGGCATGGCTGTTGCAGGCCGAGGGCGCGTTCCCGCCCGAGCACCGCGTCGCGCTGGGTGACCGCATCTACGGCTGCGACGAGTGCCAGATCGTATGTCCCGTCAACCTTCGCTCGGCAAGGCGGGCCAAATCGAGCCGCGAGCGAGCCGGGCTGGCAACCGTGCTGCCGCGCGGCGGCGGGCCTGGTGCCGTTGGGTCCGGCGCCGCAGCCGGAGACCGGTCCGCGGCGTCCCTGGTGGATCTGATCGAGTTGCTCGAATCCGACGGTGAGCAGTTGATGTCGCGCTACGGGCGCTGGTACGTGCCCAGACGTGATCCGCGTTACCTGCGCCGCAACGCCTTGGTGGTCCTTGCCAACACCGGCGACGGTGAGGACCGTTCGACCGCCCGGGCGCTCGCGGCCTGCCTCTCGAGCGACGACCCTCTCGTCGTCGCGCACGCGATCTGGGCAGCGCGAGCCCTGGGGATGGGCGAGATGGTTAACCGGATACAGCCGCGGATGCGGACCGTGGTGGCCGCTGACCCGATGGTTGTCGCCGAGCTCGATCGCGGCGCCGAGCGGGCAGCTGCATCGCGGTGAACCACATCCTGGTCACCAACGACTTCCCTCCCAAGGTCGGGGGGATCCAGTCATACCTCTGGGAGCTGTGGCGAAGGCTCCCGTCCTCAGAGACCACGATCTACACCGCGGCCTACGCCGGGTCACGGGACTGGGACCGAAGCCAGCCCTTCCGCATCGAGCGAGCATCGAGCACTCACCTGGTTCCCTCGCCCGCCCTGGCGAGAACCATCGAGCGCCTCGGGGACGAGGTGGGCGCCCAGCTGGTGGTGATCGACCCGGCATTGCCCCTCGGGATCCTTGCCAAGTGGTTGGACCGCCCCTATGGCATCGTGTTGCACGGAGCCGAGGTGACCGTACCCGGCCACCTTCCGGGGCTGCGGCTGCTGCTGGGCCGGATCCTGCGAGGATCGTCGATCGTGATAAGTGCCGGCGGGTACCCCGCTGCCGAGGGGGAGCGTGCGGCTCGCTGCCGCCTGGCCATCGCCAACATCCCCCCGGGGGTCGACGTGGAGCGTTTCGTTCCGCTGCCGCCCGCCGAGCGCGACCGGGCTCGTGCCGCGGTGGGTGTGAGGCCCGACGCAGAGCTAGTGGTGAGCGTCAGCCGCCTGGTCCCCCGCAAGGGGATGGACGTTCTCATCGAGGCGGCGGCACAGCTGCGTGAGAGTCGCCCGCACCTCGTCGTGCTGATAGGAGGCGAGGGGCGTGACCGTCCTCGCCTCGAGCACCTGGTGGCGCGCCACAGGGCACCCGTGAGGTTCCTTGGCCGTGTGAGCGAAGGCGACCTGCCCTCCGTCTACGGTTGCGCGGACCTGTCGGTGATGTTGTGCCGGAACCGTTGGCTCGGGCTCGAGCAGGAGGGCTACGGCATCGTCTTCCTGGAGGCCGCCGCGTGCGGGGTCCCGCAGATCGCTGGTCGCAGCGGCGGATCTCACGAAGCGGTGGTCGATGGCGTGACCGGGGTCGTGCTCGACAACCCGCGCAGCTCCGAAGGTGCGGCGCGGGCGATCTCGCGGCTCCTCGATGACGAGGGCCTTCGAGCCGCTATGGCCGCCAACGCCAGGCAGCGCGCTGCGAGCGAGCTCACCTACGGCAACCTGTCCGCGAGGCTGGCCGCGGCACTCGACGCGTTCGAGGTTGGCGACCGATGAGCACTCCGGACCCGCCTGACTCACCCACACCGGACCCGGCTGCCACACCCACACCAGACGCGCCCGCCACACCCACACCAGACCGGGTCGCGGACACCCGCGAAGGTGACATCTTGTTGTGGGCCTCGTGGGCAGGCACAGCGGTCCTTGCGATGGCTTGTGTCGCCGCTGTCGCCGCGCCGGGCCTCGAGTCGTTGCTCGTGGGGGTGTCCCTCTTGCTGTTCGTCCTAGGTGCGCTGGTGTTCGCCAGGGCGCTGGTGTTCGCGGCCAGCACCCGCCGCGAGGACCTCATCGGCATCGGGGGCCTCTTCTTCCTCTCGAGGAGTGCTCCCAGGCGGGTTCAGACGAACCTCCTCGGCTCACTCGGGGCCGAGGTGCTGATCAGTCTCGTGGCTGCTGCGTCCCGCCCGTACTCGGCGATGGCGTTCGCGGTCCTCGCTCCGATCTACGGGTTGGGCCTGTCAGGCCTGTGGGGAGCGATGCATGGGGCCTTCCCGCCGCGCGCATCCCCGGGCTCCCGGCCTTGAGGACGCTGCTGGTGCTGTTGCCCCGTCTGAGGGCGCGCTCCACGCGCATCGTGTGGCTCGGTCTCGCGTTGCGGGGCCCCGAGCCGCGGGGTCCCGCGCCGCGGGGGTGACGTGCGGGGGTGACGTGCAGGGGTGACGTGCCTGGTCGACGTGCCAGGTCGACGTGCCAGGTCGACGTGCCAGGTCGACGTGCCGGTGGCCGCGCGCCCGTGTGCCGGGGGTGCAGGTGCTCGGCTAAGTTCGCCTGATGGCCGAACAGGCGAGGGAGACCACAACCATCGCTGCACCTCTCGGGAAGGTCTTCGACACCCTCGTGGACTTCGAGGCCTACCCGCAGTGGGCAGCAGATCTCAAGCAGGCCCGCATCGTCGAGCGTGACGGCGAGGGCCGGGGCCTCGAGGTCGAGTACCGGGCTGCTGCCATGGGCCGCAGCACGACCTACCGCCTGAGGTATGACTATGACGGCTCTCCCAACCGGCTCGCATGGGCACTGGTGGCCTGAGACCTGGAGCGTGAGCTCGACGGGGCGTACCACCTGCACCCCTCTCCAGACGACGATTCGAGCACCGACATCATCTATGAGCTCTCGATAGACCTGATCGTGCCCATCCCCGGCTTCGTGAAGCGTCGTGCCGAGCACCGCATCATCAAGACGGCGCTCGACCAGCTCAAGCAGCGGGTCGAGTCACTGGCCGGTTCTGGCTGAGCCACGTGCGCATCCAGCTGTTCACCGGGAAGGGGGGAGTCGGCAAGACGACTGTTGCCGCGGCCACGGCCATCGCCTGCGCGGATCGAGGTGCCCGGACCCTGGTGCTGTCCACGGATCCGGCGCATTCGCTGGCGGACTCCTTTGACACCTACCTTCGTGCAGATCCCACGCTGATCACCGGGTCGCTGTACGGGCAGCAGCTCGACGCGCAGGAGCGCATGGAGGAGTCCTGGGGAGAGATCCAGCTCTACCTCGCAGAGGTGTTCGACTGGGCGGGTGTCGAAGCTGTCGAGGCCGAAGAGCTCTCGGTCGTCCCGGGCCTCGACGAGATCTTCGCCTTGACCGACATCAAGCACTTCGCGGACTCTGGAGAGTGGGACGTGCTGATCGTGGACTACGCGCCGACCGCTGAGACCATAAGGCTGCTCTCCCTGCCCGACATCCTGTCGTGGTACATGGAACGGATCTTCCCCGCGTCCCGCAGGCTCAACAAGCTCGTTGGCCCGGTGCTGCGGCACGTCACGAGGATCCCCGTCGCCACAGACAG
>JAHFUU010000153.1 GCA_023264915.1 Microthrixaceae bacterium
GAGCTTCCCTGCCGCACTCTCATGGCGGGGCGCCGCCCCGGCCCGACGGTCATGTGATTGGCTGGGGATGGTCGACTCCTCATCTTCTCGGGGCGCCCAAGGGCGCTCACGCCTGGTGCCGTGCGAACGGCCCGCTCGCTGCCGCTCACGTTTCGCATGGGCAAGCCTGAAGGTGCGCCCCGGTGACCCGTTGCGCTGCTCCCTGGCATCTTCGATCCTGCCTCGGCCAGAACTTGACTCGCGATTCACGTATCTCAACCTCAGAGGAACCTAGCCGAGTACGGGGCGCTGCGTGAGCGAGGAGTTCGTGCTGGCAGCACCATGCCTGCATCGCCTGCATCACGAAGCGTGTCGGTACGCCAGAATGTGCGGGTGACCCGCGACGCCCCGGACCCAGCGCCACCGGTGTTCCTGCATCCGTTCGCGCGACCCGCAGCGCCGGCGGCCTCGTACATGACCATCGTCGCCGGCGAAGGAGCGGCCGTGTTCGATGACTCTGGCCACCGCTACGTGGATGCCCTTGCGAGCCTGTGGTTCTGCCAGGTCGGTCACGGCCGGGCCGAGATAGCCGATGCAGTGAGAGCCCAGCTCGAGACGCTCGAAGCGTTCCATACCTTTGACATGTTCACCAACGAGCCAGCAGAGCGCTTCTGCGAGCGCATCGCGGAGCTCGCTCCGATGGCGGGCGCGAGGGTCTTCCTGGTCAACTCCGGATCCGAAGCGGTCGACTCGGCTCTCAAGCTTGCCCGGCTCTCATCTTCTCTGCGCGGTGAGCCTGACCGTCAGCTCATCGTCTCCCGGCGGCACGCCTACCACGGCGTCACATATGGCGGCATGTCCGTTCAGGGGCTGCCGGCCAACCAGGAAGGCTTCGGCGAGCTCGTCCCTGGCATCTGCACGGTGGACCACAACGAGCTTGACGATCTCCAACAGGTCTTCGCCGACCACGGACCGCACATCGCAGCTGTCATCACCGAACCGGTCATGGGCGCAGGCGGAGTTCACCCTCCACCGGAGGGTTATCTCGCAGTCCTCCACGAGCTGTGTGACAGGCACGGTGCTCTCATGATCATGGACGAGGTTGTCTGCGGGTTCGGGCGCCTGGGCCAGTGGTGGGGATCGGATCGCTTCGGAGTCCAACCGGATCTGGTCACGTTCGCCAAGGGATGCACTTCGGGCTACCAGCCCCTCGGCGGTGTCATCGTCGGGACGAGGGTGCGCGAGCTGATCGAGGCTGACCCCTCCTTCGTGCTGCGCACCGGGCACACATACAGTGGGCATCCTGCGAGCTGCACCGCAGGGCTTGCCAACATCGACATCATCGAGCGCGAGAACCTCTTGGCGCGGGCCCACCGAATCGGCTCGATGCTCGGGCCCGCGTTGTCGGCACTGGTCGATGAAGGGCTTGCCGTCCAGGCGCGGGGCCAGGAAGGCATCTGGGCGCTTCAGCTGGACGAGGCCACGCCTGCTGCTGACATCCGGGACAGGATGCTCCGGGGCGGCGTGATCGCTCGACCACTCGGATCGTCGACCATCGCGCTGTGCCCCCCGCTCGTGATCGGCGACGAGGACATCAACCTCATCATCGGGGCCCTGCGCGATGCGATCGAGGCACGCCACTGACCCAAGGAGTTGCACGGGCAGCCGATCAGATCTGGCTTCGGTCAGCTCGCAGGCTTCAGAGCCTCACCCAACGGGACATGCTCCCTGCCCAGCGCTTGTGCCACGGCTGGGTTCGTGATCACGCCCGCGCACGTGTTGACCCCCGGCACCAGCTCGGGCCGGGCGGCCGTCGCCCCAGCCACGCCGTCCAGTGCCAGAGCCGTCAGGTAGGGCAGGGTTGCGTTTGTCAGCGCGTGAGTCGACGTGTGGGGCACGGCTCCGGGGATGTTGCTCACCCCGTAGTGGAGGACCCCGTGGCGGACGAAGGTCGGCTCGTGATGAGTGGTCTCGCGCGTCGTCTCGATGCAGCCGCCCTGGTCCACGGCCACATCCACGATCACCGCGCCCGGCTTCATGTCACGCACCATCTCACCTGTCACCACGGTCGGGGCACGACCACCGGGCACCAGTACCGCCCCGATCACCAGGTCTGCATCCGCGACGACCCTCTCGACGCTGCCGTGGTTCGATGCGAGGGTCGTGATCCGGCCACGGTGGATCTGGTCGACCCACCGCAGGCGGTCGAGGTCGAGATCCAACAGGTTCACCTCAGCCTCCATGCCGGCCGCGATCCAGGCCGCATTCCAACCGACGTTGCCTGCGCCAAGGACAACCACTCGGGCTGGTTGGACTCCAGGCGCTCCACCCATCAACACACCGCGTCCACCGTTGTGCCGTTCGAGGAAGTGGGCGCCGATCTGCACCGACATCCGGCCCGCCACCTCGCTCATGGGTGCCAACAGCACCAGCTCTCCGTCTGCTGTCTGGACAGTCTCATACGCGACCGCGGTGACTCCCCCGGCGAGCAGTGCCTCGGCAACGTCTCGGTAGGCAGCAAGGTGGAAGTAGGCGAACACGACCAGCCCCTCACGGAGGTGCGCGTACTCCTCGGGTTGGGGCTCTTTCACCTTGCAGATCAAGTCGGCCTGATCCCACACGTTCGCGGCTACCGGCACGAGCCGAGCCCCTGCTGCTGCGTAGTCGGCGTCGGGGATGGCCGAATCAGCACCTGCACCCCTCTCGATGACGACCTCAACTCCGTGACGCGCTAGCTCGCGGACACCGTCGGGCGTTATGGCCACCCGGTGCTCGTCGACCTTCACCTCGCGGGGAACACCCACGATGGTCATCTCGCTGCCCGCCCGTAGGCCCCAAACCCCAGAGCCATCGACCACCCACGCCCTCGACCTACGCCCCCTGCACAACTGGCCTGCACGTTCGTACCCGGGTCACGGGATACGCCGAAGGGCCGTGCCGCTAGGGGCTTGAACAAGGTTCGCACGTGCTCATGCTCGCGCGAAGGGTCGGTCTGCGCTCGCGAGCTCGCACGGCACGGGTGTGATGCGCCATGCCACAATGACCTGCATGGGGGACCTGTCAGAAGAACAACATCGGGGCTCAACACCGGCAGGCCGAGGGTTTCGCATGCCCGCTGACTACGAGCCCCATGAAAGGGTGATCATCGCCTGGCCGACCATGCGAAGGATCGACTTCTGGCGCAACCACCTCGGTGCGGCACGGGATGCCTACGCCGTGATCATCAGGGCCATAGCCGAGCACGAACAGGTTCTGGTGGTTGCAGACGAAGGTGAGGGCCGCACTGCGGAGGGATGGCTTGGTGACTCCATCGAGGTGATCGAGCTACCTATCGATGACTGCTGGATCCGCGACAACGGTCCCATCTTCCTCAAGGACGAGAACGGTCAGCGGCTCGGTGTCCACTTCGGTTTCAACGGGTGGGGCGGGAGGCTTGCACCCTGGGACCGCGACGCTGCGGCCGCGGGCCCGTTGTGCGACCACCTGGGGATCGAGCGGTCCGTCGCACCCATCGTGCTCGAAGGTGGGTCTGTCGCAACAAACGGCGAGGGTCTTCTCGTAGCGACAGAGCAATGCCTCCTGCACCCCAACCGCAACCCCGGCCTCTCCAAGTCCGAGATCGACCAGCACCTGCGTGACCAGCTCGGCGTGAGAGAGATCCTCTGGTTGGCCCGGGGTCTGGCCGACGACCTCACCGACGGCCACGTCGACAACATCGTGGCGTTCGTCGGCCCGTCAGACGTGTTGCTCCAGACCACGACGGATGTCTCAGACCCCGACTACCGCACCGGCCGCGACAACCGTGAGCGTCTCGAGGCTGCTGGGCTGAGGGTCACCGAGCTCGACGTGCTGCCCCACGTCAAGTGCTTCGATCAGATGGTCGAGGTCCCGTACCTGAACTACTACGTCGCAAACGACGCCGTGATCGTACCGCTGGCCGGGGCTGCCGCCGACCGTGACATGGTGCAACAGATCGGTGAGTTCTTCCCCGGGCGCAAAGCCGTGGGCGTGCCAGGGACGGTCCTCGCATACGGCGGTGGTGGCGTCCACTGCATCACCCAGCAAGTCCCGTCATGAGCACCAGCTCGCCCGTGACGCCAATGCGAATAGGCGACCAGCAGGTGACAGACCATGCCGCTGACTCCTCGGATGGGGCTGGGGTCATCGTCGTCAGCTCTCCTTATGACGGCCACGAGGTGGGTCGCGTGCCCGCGGCAACTCCAGCAGACATCGACACGGCTGTCGCTGCTGCCAGCGCTCGCCATCACGAGGGCCCCCTCCCCGCCCACCAACGTGCGTCCATCATCGAGGCGGCAGCCGACTCACTCGAAGCGCGCGCGGACTACTTCGCGCAACTGATCGCGCTCGAGTCTGCGAAACCGATAAGGACTGCACGCGCCGAGGCCAACCGTGCTGTGGACACGTTCCGGTTCGCCGCAGCGACCGCGCGAACCCTCACGGGCGAGATGGTCAATCTCGACGCGAGCCAAGTGGGCCAGGGCAAGGTCGGCTTCGTCCTTCGCGTGCCTGTCGGCGTCGTCGCGGCGATCACGCCGTTCAACTTCCCACTGAACCTGGTGGCCCACAAGGTCGCCCCTGCGATCGCTGTCGGTTGCCCTGTGGTGCTCAAGCCGGCCTCGGCAACCCCGCTGACCGCTCTCGCTCTCGCGGAGGTCCTCATCGACGAGTGCCAGCTGCCCGCCGGCTGGCTCAACGTGGTCACGTGCCGGGGCGCCACCGCGCAGCATCTGGTGATGCACCCAGATGTTGCCCTGATCACCTTCACCGGTTCGGCCGAGGTTGGGTGGGCGATTCGGGCCCAGGCGCCCCGGAAGAGGGTGAGCCTCGAGCTCGGCAACAACGCGCCCGTGATCATCGAACCCGACGGCGACATGCGATTGGCGGCCGCGAAGATCGCCGTGGCGGGCTTCTCCCATGCGGGCCAGTCATGCATCTCGGTCCAGCGGGTCCTCGTTCACGAGACCATCGTCGATGACTTCGTCGACGTGCTTGCAGGGCTGGTCGATGAGTTGGTCGTGGGTGACCCGCTCGACCCTAGAACCGACGTCAGCGCCCTGATCGACCAGGGTGAGCGTTCCAGGGTGCTCGAGGTCATCTCGCTCGCCACCGAGGGCGGGGCCAGGCTCGTCACCGGCGGCACAGTCACCGAAGACGGCATCCTGCGCCCTACGGTGCTCAGCAACGTCCGCCCCGAGATGGAGGTTTGCCGCACCGAGGTGTTCGGTCCCGTCGTGGGTGTCCAATCCTACTCGTCCCTGGACGAGGCCATCGACCTGGCCAACGACACGCGGTACGGGCTGCAAGCGGGTGTCTTCACTGCGCGCATCGACAAGGCCATGCGCGCAGTGAGAGCTCTTTCCTATGGAGGTGTGATGGTGAACGAGGTACCGACTTGGCGGGCCGACCAGATGCCCTACGGGGGTGTTCGTGATTCGGGGAACACGCGTGAAGGGCCCGCGTACTCCGCGCTCGAGATGACCGAACGCCGCTTGGTCGTGTGGCCGGGCTGATCGGGACTCCGCCGGCGCGATTCGAAGGTGCCGACGCCGCGCAAGTCAAAGGGGCGCATCTGCGGCGTGCTCGCGCCCGAAGCCGCGGGGATGGCTGCCCGTCCAGGTAATGTTGGCACCAGCTGGGTTCGGCGAACCCGAAGGCAACCGATGACGCTCCCCACCCGTCCGCTAACCGCCATCGTCTGCGATGGCGACATCATGGCCCGCACGGCTCTCACCCAAGCCGCCCGAGAGGCCGGGTTCGAGGTCCTCGACAGCTTCGAGAACGGTCCCCAGGTCCTTCAGGCCATGGACTTCATCCAACCGAGCCTGTTGTTGTTGAGCCACGAGCTGGTGGGCATTTTCGGCCTTGATGTCATCGAGGAGCTGAGCCGGCGCGAGCCGCACCCCGAGGCTGTTCTCATCACCTCAGATGAACGCGTCCGTGACCAGGCCAGGGACCTGCCGGTGGTCGGCGTCCCCGGCAGGGGTGATCTGGAAGCGCTGCGACGCACCCTGGCCGACGCCCGCCACCTGTTCGAGACCGGCGAGCGACGAACCCATCACGACCGAAGGAGCGGCGAGGACCGGCGTAAGGTCCAGGACTGGAAGCAGGTCATCTCAGAGCGGCGCTCGGGCGAGGATCGCCGCAAGAACAAGCGCCGCATCGATGACGACGATCTGGGCGAGCGCCGGAACGAGGCGCGTCCTGACCGGCGCGAGCGCCAGGACTGGAAGCAGGTCACGATCGAGCGGCGGAGCGGCGAGTCTCGGAGGAACGACAGCTAGGTCCGGCGACCATCAGGTCCGGCGGCGGGACCATGCACGCAACAGCGCGTACAGGACGAGCATCGCGGCGACCAGTGCCGCAACCTGACCGGCTCGGGATGCCTTCTCCGATCGCCGCTGCTCGGGGGTCGGTGGCGAAACAGTACCGCCAGGACCTGGACTGCCGGGGCCGGCATCGCTGACCACTGAGTCCTCAGTCGTCGTCTCGGGCTGGTCACCTTGCGCAACAGGCATCGGTGCGGGCTCGGGCTCCGGCTCGGGCTCGGGCTCTTGTTCCGGGGCAGGAT
>JAHFUU010000154.1 GCA_023264915.1 Microthrixaceae bacterium
CCCGCCGGGTCATAGGTCGTGTTGACCACGGTCTTGTTGGCGTCGGGGATGCCCGCACACGACGTCGCGCACAGCCCATATTCTACCGACGCGACGGTGCCTGAGCGGTTGTAGGACTCCACACGTCGGCGAAGGCTCGAATCTGAGGCGTCGCCTGTGGTCCCCACAGCCGACACGAGCCGCCCGCCGGCCACGGTGTAGCCAACAGCGCTCACCACCGGCGTCGACGAGCCGCTGTTGTAGCCGATCGGGCGGTCAGCAGGGTCATAGGACCACGTGCCCAGGTCACCCGGTGCGTACGCGCACCCCGAGATCGCGCCGGTCACCACCGCCACACCCGACGCGGTCACAGTCGCCCCAGAGGAGATCGTCAACGTCGTCGGCGAGCTGACCCGCCGCGGTGCGCGATTGCCGGACCGGACCGTCAATCAGCACACCGTTGGACGGTGAGTGCTGCCGGTGTGGTTGGGTCTGGCTTGCGGGCTATTCGGTGGTGAGGTCGCGGTGCGCGAAACGCCAGGTCGCGATCGCCCCGATGAGGGCAGCGCCGGCGAGCATGATGATGGTGGCTGTGGTGTTGACCGGCAGGGCCGGGGCGGGTGCGAGGTGGTCAAAGGGTGAGATGCCGAGCAGCCAGCCCGGCCACTTGGCCATGGCGCCGATCATGTAGAACAAGTACAGCAGCGGTGGCAGGCCCAACCCGATGGCGGTCGTGGCTCGCGGGGCGAAAGCCATGGCCCCGAGGCTGATCGAACCGAAAAGTGCGACGACTGGCAGCCCGTTGGCAACTGCGATCAGTGGCCCTGTGATGGATATGTCCGCGCCACGGGCCGCCGCCCCGAGGAACCCACACACCGAGGCGAAAAGGCCCACCGCGAGGATGACCCCGATGCCGACCCCGATCCGCTCCGCGAGCCATCGGCCACGGCTCACGGGTTGGGTGAGGAGAGCGTCGAGGCGATCTGAGGACTCTTCTTCGCGCATCGAGCCGACCAGGGCACCAGAGAGGGTGGCCAGCACGACGGCGAGCATCGAGAAGATCAACCCTATGAAGGTGTCCGCGCTGGCGAGGTCGATACCCAGCATCCTCGCAGCCATGTCCGCGAATCCCTGGTTCTCTGCAACGAGCTTGACCAGGTCGACGGTCAGGAGCCCGAGCACGGCCGTGCTCGCACCGACGCCGATCAGCCACGCCAGAGCTGTACCTCGACCGGTTCGCAGAGCGAGCGACGAGATCGACTTGGGCCCGCGCCGTCCCCGGTCAGTGTCGCCCAGAACCAGGATGCTGGCACCGAGGTCTCGCCGGGACCGCAGCAAGAGCGCCGGGACCACAAGCGCAGGTATGCAGGCCACGAACGGCAACAGCGTGGCGGGGCGTGGTGACGCGAACGGTTGCAGGTCGGTGACCCAACCGAAGGGGGTCGCCCAGCTGACCGGAGACCCGCCGTCTGGGATCGATCCGACGATGCGCAACAGGTAGCTCGCGCCCAGCACGAGCGCCGCCCAGCTCGCGGCTTGCCTGCGGGTGATCGCCAGCTGGCTGGTGACCGCGGCGACGGCCATGAAGACCAGACCGCATCCGACCCCGCCGGCCGCGAACAGCACCGAGCCTGAGGGACCGAGCCCGCCGCTCAGGCATCCTGCCGCGACTGCCACGCCCTGCACGACGATCCCGAAGGTGATGCCGGTGATCTGGCCCGCGAAGATGGTCGTGGCGCTGAGGGATCCCACCGCCACCAACTCGGCCCGAGCGCTCTCCTCCTCGCCCCTGAGAAGCCTCGATGTGACCACCAGCGCCCACACGCCGAAGATCAGCATCAGGAAAGCTCCGACGCGCCATGACAGGAAGCCTCCCGGCGTGTCGAGGCCGACCGAAGGCCCGTACAACGCCCGGAAAGCCGGGTTGGCACCGATCGAGGTGGCGAGACCCTTGCGTGAGAGCGCTGTCGGGTAGGCCGACTCGTAGGTGTTGACGATCATGACGCAGGTCAGGCCCATCGCTGCGGCCCACCCCGTGGCGCCCTTCCAGCTGAGGCGCCACGCCAGGCGTGCAACCGAGATCATCAGTTGGCCCCTCGGTCATCGGCATGATCACCGTCCCCGTAGTACGCGAGGAACACCTCTTCGAGAGAGGGCTCGCGACTCTCGAAGTCGATCACGTCATGGCGGCTGAGCTCGGCCAGCAGGGCGTTGGGCCGGCCGCGAAGATGGAATCGCACAGAGTTGGCCGAGACCTCGACCTTCTCGACACCGTCGACGCCGGTCAGGTCCGGCGGAGCGCCGGCGAAGCGAACCTCGACGGTGTGCACGGTCATGCCTCTCAGATCGTCGAGGGTGCCGACCTCGACGAGCCTGCCCTGTCGCAGGATGCCGACGCGGTCACACACCGACTCGACCTCGGAGAGGATGTGGGAGGAGAGGAACACGGTGCGACCCTGCGAGCGGACCTCGCCCACCAGCTGCCGGAACGTCACCTCCATCAACGGGTCGAGACCTGTGGTGGGCTCGTCCAGCAGCAGCAGGTCCGCGTTCGTTGCGAACGCTGCGATGAGCCCGATCTTCTGCCGGTTGCCCCGCGAGTAGGTGCGACCGCGCTTGGTCGGATCGAAGTCGAACCGCTCGCACAGCTCGTCGCGGCGCGCAGCGTCGACGCTCCCGTGCAACGCGCCGAGCAGGTCCAGGATCTCGCGACCGCGGAGTGACGGCCACACGCTCAGCTCGCCGGGCACGTACCCGATCCGGCGGTGAACCTCGACCGACTCGCGCCAAACGTCGCGACCGAAGACCTCGGCGGTCCCAGAGGTCGCACGCGCCAGGCCCAGCAACACCCGGATCGTGGTCGTCTTGCCCGCTCCGTTGGGCCCCAGGAACCCGAACACCTCACCAGATGCCACATCGAGATCCAAGGCGTCGACTGCGGTGAGGTCACCGAAGCACTTGGTGAGACCGCTGGTGTGGATGGGGAGACCCTCGGACATGGTCGCTCCTTGGATCGGGCCTCGCGGAGCCTAGAGCAACTGCCCGACTGGGTCGGGGAAGCGACGTCGTTGGCGACCTGACAGAATCCGGCCATGGCCGATGACCTCAGGGCACCTCGCCAACACATCACCGCGACCGACGAGTGGAGCGCTCTGGCATCCCACCACGACCAGATGCGAGACGTGCACCTGCGCGACCTCTTTGCCAGCGACCCGGCCCGCGGAGACACGATGCTTGTCGAGGCGGCCGATCTGTACCTCGACTACTACAAGCATCGCATCACCTCAGAGACGATCGCCCTGCTGGCGGCGCTCGCCCGCAAGGCGCGAGTCGAAGAGCTCCGTGACGAGATGTTCGCTGGTGAGCGCATCAACATCACCGAGAACCGGGCCGTCCTTCACGTGGCGTTGCGCGCCCCGGCCAGCGAGTCGATCCGTCTCGACGGGATCGACGTCGTACCAGGGGTGCATTCGGTGCTCCGCAAGATGGCCGGGTTCGCCGACCGTGTCAGGGGAGCTCAGTGGCTGGGGCACACGGGCAAGAAGATCCGCAACGTCGTCAACATCGGCATCGGCGGAAGCGACCTCGGCCCTCACATGGCCCACGACGCGCTGGTCGACTACAGCGACCGGTCCATGAACTTCAGGTTCGTCTCGAACGTCGACGGCATCGACTTCTATGAGTGCACCCGTGACCTGAAAGCAGACGAGACGCTCTTCATCGTCTCGTCCAAGACCTTCACGACCCTCGAGACCATGACCAATGCCCGCACTGCCCGCGAGTGGGCACTGAAGGGCCTCAACGGTGACGAGTCGGCGATCGCGAAGCACTTCGTGGCGGTTTCGACGAACGCTGTCGAGGTCGCGAACTTCGGCATAGACACCGCCAACATGTTCGAGTTCTGGGACTGGGTCGGTGGCCGGTACTCGATGGACTCGGCGATCGGGCTCTCGCTGATGATCGCGATCGGCCCCGAACGGTTCCGTGAGATGCTCGCCGGCTTCCATGACATCGACGAGCACTTCCGCACCGCGCCGATCGAGTCGAACATGCCGATGCTCATGGGGCTCATCGGGTGCTGGTACAACAACTTCTTCGGGGCCGAGACCGTTGCTGTGCTGCCTTATGCCCAGTACCTGACCCGCCTGACCTCTTACTTCCAGCAGCTCGAGATGGAGAGCAACGGCAAGTCTGTCGACCGGCAGGGCAACCCGGCGGGGCTCCAGACCGGCCCGATCATCTGGGGCCAGGCGGGCACCAACGGCCAGCACGCGTTCTACCAGCTGATCCATCAGGGCACGAAGCTCATCCCGTGTGACTTCATCGGATTCGCCCGGCCCAACCACGTCGTCGGCGACCATCAGGACCTGCTGCTCGCCAACTTCTTCGCGCAGACCCAGGCACTTGCGTTCGGCAAGACAGCCGCACAGGTCAGGGCCGAGGGTGTGCCCGAGGAACAGGTTCCCCATCGCACCTTCGCCGGCAACCACCCGACAAGCTCGATCCTGGTGTCCGAGCTGACTCCGAGGACCGTGGGCCAGTTGATCGCCCTCTACGAGCACAAGGTGTTCACCCAGGGCGTCATCTGGAACGTCAACAGCTTCGACCAGTGGGGCGTCGAGCTCGGCAAGAAGCTCGCCCAGGCGATCATCCCCGAGCTGCGTTGCGAGCAGGAGCCGCGCCTCTCCCACGATTCGTCGACCAACGCGCTCATCCGCCGCTACCGCGCCACCCGTTGAGAGGTTGCAGTGCAGTGAAACCTGACCCCCGGCCCTATGACCTCGCGATCTGGCACGAGCCAGAACCGATATCGGCGGCGGATGCCCGTCGCGCGTACATGGCCCTGGCCGACGAGTCGGTCGTGGCAACCGAGCCGGCACCCGTCAAGGCCTTTGCCGAGCAGCTGCTGGCCTGCTTCCCGGGCGCCGAAGCCGATGCACTCGAGCCGGCACCCGGTAGCCGCAACGCACACATCGGCGCGATCCACGGCGACTGCTACATCTATGAGGCTGGTGTCTACCTGTCAGTGCCCGAGCCACTGGCGCCGGATCTCATCCCGGTCGTGTGCCACCTGGCTGACGGCCATGGCCTCGTCGTCTATGACAGGCAAAGGCAAGGTGTCTTCCTCCCATCGGCGATGAAGCCGCAGTGGTCGGTTCGGGTCACGGCGGGGGACGGCTTCATTGTGGCCCACGACCCGACCTCAGCTGAGATCCCGGCGCTGCTCGACGCCGCTGAGCAGAGCGCGTGGTTCCGCATCATCGAGCGCGATGCCGAGCACTACCTTCAGACCGCGCCTGCTGAACCCGAACCAGGCGTGCAGGTCCAGGGTGGGCCGGGGCCGGGCGGTTCGCGCCCGATCTCTTGGATCGTCGAGTACCGGGACGGGGGGCCAGACCGTCACTTCCAGGCCAGCGGAGCCACGCTCGACCAGGTCACACGAGCCTTCGTGCTGTTCGCGGTCGGCGGGCGCTTCCCTGATCTCTTCTCGTGGTCGCCTCTGGCCTGACGGCGGTGAGCCTCGGCCCCACGATCGAGGGGTCCGATCCGCTGGGGTCGGCACGGCCCTGTCCCGGTCGGCGTCGCAGAGCCTCGATCTGGCCTCCGCCAGCTTTCGGGCTGGCAGGGATCGCCTGTGCGGGGTTCTGGAGATCGGTGCACGGTTGGTAGCCTCACCAAGCGCCGAGCAGCCGAAAGGGAACCATGAGCGACACAGCAGCCGATTCGGGCCAGGTCGTGGCCGTCGAGGTTGACGGCGACGTCCTCGTCGCACGCGTCGATGACGGCAAGGCCAACGCCATCACGCTCGGTATGGTCGCTGACCTGCACGCAGCGCTCGACCGGGCCGAAGGTGCCGCCGCGATTGCCGCTGTCACGATCATCGGCCGACCCGGGAAGTTCTCTGCGGGCTTTGACCTGTCGGTCATGAAGGCAGGTATCAACGAGGCACGCGACCTGCTGCGCGCCGGCGCCGAACTGGCGTTGCGTCTCTATGAGCTCCCCAAGCCGGTGGTTCTCGGTTGCACTGGCCACGCACTTGCCATGGGATCGATCCTGTTGATGGCCTGCGACACGCGCATCGGTGCCGAGGGCCCGTTCAAGATCGGGCTCAACGAGGTTGCCATCGGCATGCCGGTGCCTCGTTTCGCCGTGGAGCTCGCGCGCGATCGGCTGTCAAAGCGCCACTTCGTCCACGCGGTCGGCCATGCCCACATGTTCGACCCGGTCACCGCGGTCGACGCCGGCTACCTCGATCGGGTCGTGAAGCCTTCTTCTGTCGAGTCCGAAGCCGTCGCCCATGCGCACGAGCTCGCTGCAACCGTGCAGCCCGGTGCCTTCGCCCTCACACGCACCTACATGCGAGCGGCGCTGGCCGATGACCTGCGACGTGGCATGGACGAGGACATGAAGCTCTTCGACGTGGCCTCCTGACGCGCCATCCACAACGCCGCCGTCGACGGCAGGACCTGCATCCACCCTCTCGGGGGGCTTGCGGATCCGCCGATCGACGACCTGTCGTCGATGCCCGTGCCGCGCGTTGAAGCCGAACTTGGCA